>PEYS01000096.1 GCA_002763335.1 Candidatus Woesearchaeota archaeon CG08_land_8_20_14_0_20_47_9
AGCTAGGGGTAATAAAGGGTGTGCATGCAGAGGAGGTAAAGGAGAAGGGTGTGAGCATGCCTGTATCCAAGCCCCAGATTGAGAAGATCACAATAATAGTAGATGACTACAGCGCACTAATAAGAAAGGCTCGCGAGTCCAGAGGTATGACACTTAAAGACTTTGCGCGCATGATAAGTGTGAAGGAATCCCTTGTCAGCAAGATGGAAACAGGGAGCTTCCAGCCCAGCATAGAGCTTGCAAGAAAGCTTGAGAAGATGCTTGGCGTAAGGCTGATTGAAGAGACTGAAGAGAGCAATAATGCCAGCAGCTACACTGCAAGGGGCAAAGGCGAAGAGCTTATGCTTGGGGATTTTATAAAGATAAAGAAGAGGAAGAGAGCATAACTCCGCAGCTCTAACCCGCGGATAAACTATTTAAATCACCATCAGCTCACAACAGGATATACGGCTGTGGTCTATCGGTATGACTCGACCCTCCCAAGGTCGTAGACCGGGTTCAATTCCCGGCAGCCGTATTTCCTAATAGATGGGAGTTACCCTCTGCTTTTTTACAAGTTTCATTAGCAGCACCTCAAGTAGCGGAATGTCTTTTTCACAAGCTTTTTTAAGTTCACTGAATAAGTCCTCATACAGGTTCACCTCTTTTGGTCTTATGTGTTGAAACACACAATCAACAGTGGTGAACCCAACCATTTAAACTAGAAGCGTAACTTTACACTGGTCGGCTAGCTGTAAAGTTACGCCTCGTCTGACTGAAGCTTTATAGTCGGTATCTGGACAAACAGAAGTACTCTGAAAGCTGTCAGACAACTCTAACAGCTTATTGAAGCACGTTTGGTAGAAGCCGACGCCATCAAAAGCTCGCCACCCGAGCCCCCTTAGAGGGGCGAGCATGCCCTCGGTCTTGGGCGTGAGTGGTGGCGAGCTTTTGACGTGGAAAACTTTGACCACCGAAGCTAATCCCCCTTCACAGCCTCACTCACTTCAGCCTTACTAGCTGCCTTGGGGTATAGGTTATTTCTCTTTAGTTCCTCCACAAGGTTGCATGCAGGCCTTGCACCGTAAACATCAACAACCTTGGCTGCTGCAAAGGATGCAAGCCTTCCTGCGGTCTCAATATCCATGCCAACACAGATTCCGTAGAGAAGCCCTGCTGCGTACATGTCACCTGCGCCAGTGGTGTCAACAGCATCTGCCCTGAAACTATCAATGTTTATGACCCTGCCGTCCTTTGCTATGATCGAGCCCCTCTCGTCGAGTTTTACAGCTACGAGCCTGCACCTCTTTGACAGCTCCCTAGCGGCATTCTCAGCATCCCTGCCTGTTAGTACCCGTGCTTCGTCCTCATTTGCAAATAGGATGTCAACGTATCTGTTTATCGCATTGTTTATGCTGCTCTTGTTTGCCCTGACAACCTCAGGATCAGACACATCCAGCGAAACAATTGTTTTCTCAGCAAGGGCTGTCTGCATTGCGTAAACTGCTGCATCCCTCTGGCCTTGGGTGCAGAACTGGTAGCCTTCTACGTGCAGGATTTTGCTGTCGGATATTGCATCGCGGTTTACATGATCCTTCAGGAGTGATGTCGCTGCTCCTAGATGCACAAGCATTGTTCGTTCAGAGTCAGGGCTTACAAGGCATAGGGCGCGCCCTGTCATACCTGTTCCGTTTATGAGGAAGTTCTCCACGCCGTGCTGGCTGAGCTGTTGAGCATACTCTGAGCCATGATCATCCGCGCCTATACAACCGGAGAATGCTGCCTTCCCGCCCAGCAGGGCAACGCCTATCATGGTGTTAGCGCATGATCCTGCAACAGCAGTCTGCTTGATCCTGCTGCTGAACTTGCCCAGTGTGAAGAGAATCTTATCCGCCTGGGTTAGGTGCATGATTCCCTTCTTCAATCCCGCGGCGAGAATATCCTCATTGCTTGCCTCAATGACAATATCTAGTAAAGGATTGCCTATTCCGAATACGTCGAAGGTCATGGCAAGGGTTGATTTAAGACTTCTTTAAAAAGATTGTGTAACGTCATTTCCGTCGGGACAGAAAAACATAGAGAAAGTGCCAACCAAGCTTAATCTCATAGAACTGCAGTTCTGACATCAGAAAACCTTGAACCCGAGCCAAAGCAGAGGCGAGGTATTCAAAGTTTTCTATTGATAATCCATCCCCTCATTACACGCGTATAAGGCATTTGTATGATTTTAATTTGATTTTTAGTATAGCGCGCTTGTATAAATTATTTGCGAAAGCCTCTCGGAATTTTAATGGTCACTTCTGTGAGACGAGAGATAGTGATTAAAAGCAGCACTTTCCACTGGTCGGAGACCAGTGGAAAGTGCTTTCCAGTAACCGTCAACTTTTTACGTTTCTGAATGAGTTCTGACCGGGCTAGGAAGCTGAATGTATTCAAAGTTTTCATAGCAAACTATTTAAACAGCCCCTATGTCCAAGGCCCTTGGTGAATGTTGATGGAAGTGAAGGTGATTGAGGAAACAAAGAAACGCCTTGTTGTCGAGGTTCCGGGTGCAGGGCACACCCTCTGCAATCTGCTTAAGAATCAGCTTCTGCAGAACAAACACGTGAGGATCGCAACCTACGTTGTGAAGCACCCCCTGGTGGCAATACCCACCATGATTATTGAGACAGACGGCAAGACAAGCCCGAGGAAGGCCCTCTACAGTGTTGTGGATAAGCTCACCGATGATTTCAAGGACCTAAAGAAGAAGTTCCTTAAGGCAGTCAAGTAAGTGAGGCAAACGTGGATAAGCTCTCAGATTCTGATGGAGGACTGCTCTTAAAACTGGCACGTGATGCGATAACAGCCTCCTTTAAGAGCAGGCTTAGTGATCTGGGCTTTATCATCCCTGATCTCAGGTCAAGGTTTAATGGTAAGCGAGGCGTTTTTGTAACTATTAAGAAGGATGACATGCTCAGGGGCTGCATAGGATTTCCAGAGTCTGTCATGCCATTATGGAAAGCAGTTGCAATGGCAGCTGTTGCTGCTGCATTTGACGACCCCCGCTTTCCCCCGCTACAACCTGATGAGGTCTTCTCCCTTGAGGTTTCAGTCCTTACCCCGCCTGAGGAGATAAAGGCGAGGAATAGTGAGGGCAAACTCAAGGCAGTAAGTGTCGGAAGAGACGGGCTTATTGTCAGAAAAGACTTCTACTCCGGGCTACTGCTCCCACAGGTCTTTACAGATTACAATGCAAGCCCTGAACAGGCCTTAGCGATGACCTGTCAGAAGGCGGGGCTGCCTGATGATGCCTGGATGGATGAGGGATGCCGCATATTCAGGTTTCAGGCCCAGGTCTTCTCTGAGAGCCAGGCTGCTGGGAGTAATTTACCTTTCTGAAGCACTTGAAAAGGAGGATAAGGCGCTTAAGAAGATTAAGAACGAGTTCGAAGAATTCAAAGCGAAACACGCAAGTACTGTTTCTGCCCTCATTTGAAGCAAACATATTTAAAAAGACATTTATTCCCATGTAGTATGAGTAGGTAATAAAAATTCGCCTGATCGGGGCTGTCAAACGCTTAGTCGGGGCTTTACGCCCCTCGCTTCGACAAGGCGAATTTTTGAAGTAATATAAGGTGCTCAGCATGCCAGGCAAGAAAGAAGAGAAGCAGGGTGACAAGGGCTCAGACAAGCAGGCATCACAGAAAAAGGCTTATGAGAAGCAGACCCCTGAGAAGCCTGATAAGCAAGACAAGGCCAAGAAGGCAGATGAGGGCTGCAAGCAGGGGGATGTGAATAAAGAGCTTGAAACCATTGAAAAACTGACAGGCGTGAAGCTCCCTGAGGATGCCCACAAGAAGCTCCTGGAGATAAAGGACAAGCTGGAGAACTTCAAGAAGTCTGTCCTTGAAAAGTTTGACAAATACATTATTGGCATTGCCCTGATGCCTCCAAAGAGGAAGACAGAGGAAAAGGAGCCTTCAGAGAAGAACACCCTGAATAAGATAAACATCCTGGTTCTTGTTGATGATTCTGACAGCAAGAAGATGGGCAAACAGGAGCTGAAATCAAAACTCGACTCAATCATCTGCAAGATGGCTGGCGAGATTGACAAGGCCCTCGCACCAAAGACAGTGATCCTATCAGAGCTGTGGGAGTCATGCTACGACGCCAAGTACGAGCTTCTGCAGAGCATTGCAGCATCCGCGCCTGTACATGACACTGGAATGCTTGCAGCAATAAAGATCTCTGAGATTCACAAGAGCATGGTTATAAAGAAGTTTGAGCGCTACATTGTCAGTTATGTGTTAGCGGGCTCACTTATTCAGGGCAAGGCAACAGAGAAGTCAGACATTGACGTATTCCTTGTTGTGGATGACACTGATGTAAAGCGCATGTCAAGGGCTGAGCTCAAGGACAAGCTAAGGGCAATAATAATCGGCATGGGCATTGAGGCAGGTGAGGTAACCGGCATAAAGAACAAGCTCAATGTGCAGGTTTACATCCTCACAGACTTCTGGGACTCTATACGGGAAGCAAACCCCATCATATTCACATTCCTGCGCGATGGCGTGCCGTTATACGACAGGGGCACGTTCATGCCCTGGAAGAAGCTTCTGCAGATGGGTAGGATAAAGCCCAGCTCAGAGGCAATAGAGATGTACATGAGCACAGGAAGGCAGATGCTGGACAGGGTGCGCACGAAGATAAAGGAGATAGGCATGGAGGACACCTTCTGGTCGATATTAACCCCATCACAGGCAGCACTAATGCTTTACGGCGTGCCCCCGCCAACCCCTAAGGAGACTCCTCGCGTTATGATGGACATCTTTGTGAACAAGGAGAAGCTGCTAGAAGAGGAATACGTCAAGATACTTGAGGACAACATAAAGCTGAGGAAGGAGCTTGAGCATGGGGATAAGAAGTTAGTTACAGGCAAGGAGATTGATGAGGTGCTTAAGAGATCTGACCGCTACCTTAAGAGGATTGAGAAGCTCTTCAGCCAGATAGAGAAGATGAAGGAGGAAGAGGATATGCTCAGGATGTACGATGGCTGCGTGACCGCAATAAGGGATGCGCTTAAGCAGCAGGGCATTGAGCGTGTCGAAGACGTGGAGATTGTGAAGGTCTTTGAGGACGAGCTGATAAGCCAGGGGAAGATCCCTGCAAAGTTCCTCAGGCAGCTTAACTCCGTCATAAAGGCAAAGCGGGATTATGATGAGAACAAGCTTACCAAGGCTGAGATTGAGAGGGCGAAGAAGGACGCTAACCAGCTTACAAGGTTCCTGGTTGAGTATATTCAGCGACAACGCTCTCGTGAGATTGAGAAGGCAAAGATAAGGGTAAAGTATGGGGATAAGCATGGAGAGGTGATCCTGCTCGGGGAGAAGGCATACATTGTACAGGATATCGATAGTGAGGAAAAAGAGGTTTACAAGGCAGATATAACAAGTGAAGGAGCCCTCTCAAACATCTCAAAGAGCTCTATTGAAGAGATGGATGATGCTCTTGCAAAGACAAAGATACCCAAGGGCCTCTTTATAAAGGAGCGTATCTTTGAGGACTTGAGGAAGATGTTTGGTAAGGATGTTGATGTCGCGGTGAACTACTGATGTTAATTGCGCCTTCAATTCTTGCAGCAGACTTCAGCTGCCTAGATAGAGAGCTTGAAAGGGTGAGGTCAGCAGACATTATCCACGTTGATGTTATGGACGGCCATTATGTTGGTAACATCACCATAGGGCCCTGCGTTATAAGGTGCATTAAGAGTTCTCTGCCTTTGGATGTCCATCTGATGATTACTGACCCAGAGAAGTACGCTGAGGCCTTTATTAAGGCTGGGGCATCTAGGCTTAGCTTTCACGTTGAGGCGTGCAAGGATAAGGGGCTTGTTGAGAAGATCAGGTCTTTCAAGGTAAGCCCTGGAATTGCCCTGAACCCTGAGACGAGTGTTGAAGGGATAATACCATTTCTAGGGCTTATTGACTTTGTTGTTGTCATGACAGTAAACCCGGGCTTTGGAGGGCAGGCATTTATGGAATCAGCTCTTCCAAAGATTGCAGAGTTGAGAAAGGCCATACGGGCAAGGCATCTCAAGGTAGGCATAGAGGTTGACGGCGGTATTAATCCTGAGACTGCAGCAAAGGCAGCAAGGGCAGGGGCAGACACCTTTGTTGCAGGGTCATATATATTCAAGAGCAGCAATGCTGAGGGGGCGATTGAGGAGCTGAGGAAGGCTGTCAGACAACTCTGACAGCTTATTGAAGCACGCTTGGAAGAAGCCGACATCATCAAAATAACCCCATAGGTTGCCATGCTTGCTGCTGCACCAAGAATAAAGTCCCCGCCCATCTGCTCAGGATCACCCAAGCCCTCAGTTACCTTCCTATGACTTAGTACATTTTCAGTAGCTATTGCCGCCTGTCCAGAAGCAACACTTGATACGCCACCTGCAAGCCCGACCTTTGATGTTAATATGAGGGTAATTCGCATGCAGACTAGCAGGCAGGCAGGATTTATTAACTCAATTTTCGCCTGAGTTTAAAGCTCCGCCCTTTAGGGCGAAAATTGAGTCTAAAAATTCGCCGTGTCAAAGCGAGGGGCGTAAAGCCCCGACTTTTAAGTCGGGGATAGCCCCGAGCAGGCGAATTTTTTTTACCTATCGCGGTAGTTTTCGTAAATTTGCGGATAGGGGATTTATCTAGCCTCGCTTCTCCAGCAACATTTAAAAACCCTCGCAGACTACCTTTTCCCATCACAGTCATACAAGGGCGTGATACCTTATGCTTCCAAAGAAATACGACTTTAAGAAGATTGAGGAGGATGTTACCAGGCTATGGGATGAGAATGGTGTTAGGGAGAAGGCTATAGCCTATGACCCCGGCAAGAAGCTCTTCTCCTTTTTAGAGGGCCCTCCAACAGCAAACGCCCCTCCAGGGCTGCATCACGTTGAGGTCAGGGTTTTCAAGGACTTATTCTGCAGGTATAGGTTTATGCAGGGCTACACTGTGCCCAGAAAAGGGGGCTGGGACTGTCATGGGCTGCCTGTTGAGGTGCAGATTGAGAAGAAGCTCGGCCTAAACTCAAAGCAGGACATACTCAAGTTTGGGATTGATAAGTTCAACGCGATGTGCAGGACTGACGTATTCAACTACATCAAGGACTGGAATGCCATGACAAAGAAGACGGCCTACTGGGTTGATCTGGAGAATGCCTACGTTACATTAAATAACAACTACATTGAGAGTGTCTGGTGGTCGCTAAAGGAGCTGTTCAATAAGAGCCTGTTATACCAGGGCTATAAGGTTGTGCCCTACTGCCCCAGGTGCCAAACACCCCTGAGCAGCCATGAAGTAGCCCTTGGCTATGAGGATGTGACTGAGGAGACTGTCACCTGCAGATTCAGGTTAAAGGACAGTGAGAAGCGATACTTCCTTGCATGGACAACCACGCCATGGACCCTGCCAAGCAACCTTGCCTTAGCTGTCCACCCAGATGTTGCCTATGCGATTGTTGAGCATGAGGGCAGTGAGTATGTTCTTGCAAAGGAGCTTATTGGAAGCTACTTTGAGGATGGAAGCTACAGGATTATTGATGAGGTAAAGGGGGCAGAGCTTGAGGGCATTGGATATGAGCCATTGTTTGACTATGCAAAGGGCAAGCTGGAGGAGGGCAAGAGGGCCTTTATTGTCATAACCGCTGATTATGTTACAACTGGTGAGGGCACAGGCATTGTGCACCAGGCACCAGCATTTGGGGAGGATGACTACAACGCCTGCATGGAGAAGGGCATTGGCTTCTTCCACCCTGTTGATGAGACAGGCAGATTTACTGATGAGGTGCCTGACTTCAGGGGCATGGCTGTTAAGGAGGCAGACAGGCATATTATTGACCTGCTTGAATCAAGGGGGGTGCTCTTTGAGAAGCACGAGCACACCCACACATACCCATTCTGCTGGAGGTGCAAGACTGCCCTGATATACTTTGCAGCAAAGTCATGGTTTGTTAGGGTGAGTAGCTTCCGTGACAAGCTCGTAGAGTTTAACAACCAAATTAGCTGGTTCCCAGAACACATAAAGCAGGGGAGGTTTGGTAATTGGATAGAGGGCGCTAAAGACTGGGCCCTGAGCAGGAGCAAGTTCTGGGGCACACCTCTACCAATATGGACATGCAATTGTGGGCATAGAGAGTGCATTGGAAGCATTGAGGAGCTAAGGGAGAAGGCAGGCTCTCTGCCTGAGGAGCTTGATCTTCATAAGCCAATGATTGATGAGATAAGGTTGAAATGCCCTGAGTGTGGCTCAGAGATGTCTCGAGACTTAGATGTTATTGACTGCTGGTATGACTCAGGCTCTGCAATATTCGCCCAGTTCCACTACCCATTTGAGAACAAGGAGCTTTTTAAAAAGAGATTCCCCTATGATTTTATTGCAGAGGCAATAGACCAGACCAGGGGTTGGTTTTACACCCTTCATGTTCTTGGGGCGCTGCTCTTTGACCAGCCAGCCTACAGAAATGTTGTCTGCGCAGGCCACGTTGTTGATGAGAACGGCGAGAAGATGAGCAAGAGCAAGGGCAACATCCTTAACCCCTGGGAGGTCTTTGAAAGGGTAGGTGTTGATGCTGTGAGGCTTCAGATGTGCTCAACCTCGCCTGGTGATGCAAAGCGTTTTGGTTATCAGCTAATTAATGAAGGAGTTATGCCCTTCCTGACAATACTCTGGAACTGCTGTAGGTTTGCAGATGAGTTCCTTGAGATGCAGGGTATTGCAAAGAGGGGCGTCCTTGAATCCAGGCCAAGGCTGAAGGCTGAGGACAGATGGATAATCTCCTGTGTAAACTCCACGCTTGGGGCAGTGCAGGATGCTCTTGAAAAGCACGAGTACAACAACTGCCTTAGAGAAATAATCACATTCGCAAATGAGAGCCTTTCAAGATGGTATATAAAGCTCATAAGGGATCGGGCTGATTCAAGTGATGATGCCCTCGCCTACACGCTGCTCTATGTTATTGACAGGCTCGCCCACATGCTCGCCCCATTCGCACCCTACACCACAGATTATATCTATAGATTCCTCCTGGATGGCAGATGCGGGAGCATACACCTCTCCAGCTGGCCCAATGTTGAGGCAGTGGATGAAGCGCTTGAGGAGGAGATGTCCTATGCCCAGGGCATAGTCCAGGCAGTGCGAAAGGCAAGGGACAGCATCGGCGTTGGCATAAGATGGCCCCTTGCTGAGGCTGTTGTTGTGGGCGAGGCCTGTGTCAAGAAGGCCCTAGCATCCTTCTACGAGACGATAGCAAACCAGGTAAATGTCAGGGACATAAGGTTCGAGCCTGACTTCAAGGCAGACCCCATTGTAAAGGCAGACTATGCAAAGATGAAGCCTGTGTTTGGTGAGATGTCTGCGAGGATTATTGCGCAGATGGTAACCCACAGCCCAAAGACAATACTCAGCCACCTTGAGAAGGAGGGCTTTTTCGAGGTAGCAGTAGGTAAGGAGAGGTTCAGGGTGTTAAGAGAGCATGTCATTGTTGAAAAGCAGCCGCCAGAAGGCTATGCCTATGCTCAGGCTGGTGATGTTGAGGTGTACATAAGCAAGGCGGTAAGCCCTGAGCTGGAGTCAGAGGGCTTCTCAAGGGAGGTTGCAAGGCGTGTTCAGAGCCTGCGCAAAAAGGCAGGGCTTAACAAGGCAGACAGGATAAGCCTGTTTATACAGACTGATCAAGGGCTAAAGGAGATGCTCGAGCCTTGGAAGAAGCAGCTTGCCTCAAAGACAGGTGCGTCAGGCATTGTGATTGCCTCAACTGAGCCAGGAAAGAGCTACGAGCATAGGGTAGAGGAAAAGGTAAAGGGGCATAGTGTAAGGATATGCTTTCTTACGGAAAAGTTCCGGTCATAGGCAGTAGATCCGAAAGTGGAATCATACTTAAAAGTTCGTGGGCATTGCCCCGCCCTTCAGGGCGAGAACTTTTAATGCAGTCATTCCATCGGTGTGCTTTAAGCAAGCCCACCGATTCC
>PEYS01000139.1 GCA_002763335.1 Candidatus Woesearchaeota archaeon CG08_land_8_20_14_0_20_47_9
TTACGCCCCTCGCTTTGACACGGCGAATTTTTAGACTCAATTTTCGCCCTAAAGGGCGGGGCTTTAAACTCAGGCGAAAATTGAGTAACCAATCGTGAGGGGGCGTGTAAACCAAAGATTGAAAAATAGCTGCGATAACACAGGGCAGAGCAGATGAGAGAAGACAACCCCAATACGCTTGACAAAATCTACACCTGGCTTTTCAACAATTACGGCCCTCAGGGCTGGTGGCCTGTAACCCCTGTTGGAAGCTGCAGGAGCGACAAGTCAGTTACGCCAGTGTATGGGCTTGCGATAAAGAATGAGAGGCAGAGGCTGGAGGTCATGTTCGGATGCGTCCTCGCTCAGGGGACTCAGTGGCATCCTAACGTGGTTAGGGCGATGCAGCAGCTTAAGCTGGGCAGGCCCTTTAGTAAACAAGAATTGGAGGTGATAAGACAAGCTGAGATCAGCAGAATTAGTGTACCTGGAAGGCATGAAACGAAACTAAACAAACACATTGTGACCCAGAACACGGCATGGATAAACGCAGAGAAGGCTGTTGTTGAGCTGAATAAGCAGGATTTGATTGACGTTGATAGGATTCTGAAAATCAGCCACAGCCAGCTTACGGAGGTTATAAAGAGTGCGGGCTACTACAATGAGAAGGCAAAGAAGCTCAAGAACATTGCAAGGTTTCTGAAGGACTGCCCAATTGCAGAGCTCCAGAGAATGGAGTTGGCTGAAGCAAGGGAGCTCCTTCTCAGTGTAAGGGGTGTCGGCAGAGAGACTGCAGATTCAATACTCCTATACGCCCTTAACAAGCTGATATTTGTTGTTGACGCCTATACAAGGAGGGTATTCAGCAATCTTGGCTTCATCAGGCCAGATGCTGATTATGATGAGGTTCAGGCATTGTTTATGGACAACCTGCCACATGAAGCAAGGCTCTTTAATGAATACCACGCCCTAATTGTCAGGCATGCTAAGACATACTACTCAAAGAAGCCTTATGGCATTAGGTGTCCTTTGAGAGCTTTTATTGCGGGGCTGTAAAACAATATTTATAAATAGGTGAGGATGAGAGAATCAGAATAAGATGGAGATAAGCATATTTGTTGAATTAAGCATGATTATCATTATTGCGGTTATTGTTACAGGCTTAATGCGGTTGCTAAAACAGCCTCTGATCATAGGTTACATTCTGACAGGCGTTATATTAAGCCCCTATTTTCTCAACATAATCCGGTCAACAGATGCCATTTCAGTCTTTGCGCAGATAGGAATAGCCCTGCTCTTGTTTATTGTCGGGTTGAACTTGAATCCTAGAATAATAAAGGATGTTGGCAAGGTTTCTTTAATCACAGGGGTTGGTCAGGTCATATTCACCTCTGTCATCGGGTTTTTCCTAGGCAGGCTGCTGGGTTTTTCCACTATCGCTTCAATATACATCGCCATTGCCCTGGCCTTCAGCAGCACCGTAATAATCACGAAACTCCTCTCGGATAAGGGGGATATGGAAACCCTGTATGGAAGAATCTCCATCGGTTTTTTGATTGTGCAGGACCTGGTTGCAATACTAGTCCTGATGGTCATAGCATCAATACCTACAGGGCTTAGTTTCTCCACCCTAGTCTTTGGAATAATCCTAAAGGGGCTTGGCTTATTGCTCCTGTTATTTTTAGTTGGTGCTTACATATTGCCCCCTATCTGCAAAGCTGTCGCTAAATCGCAGGAATTTTTGTTGTTATTCTCTATAGGCTGGTGTCTGGCACTGGCTTCCCTGTTTTATTATATGAATTTCTCAATTGAGATTGGGGCACTGCTGGCAGGCATTACCCTCTCGGTATCTGCATACCGCTATGAGATCTGCTCTAAGATGAAGCCCCTCCGAGACTTCTTCATTATTCTGTTTTTCATATTGCTTGGCTCTCAGATGGCCTTTGCAAACATAAGCCAGTACATTATTCCAATACTGGTCTTTTCAGCATTTATTCTTATCGGAAATCCTCTGATAGTGATGGCGTTAATGGGCTTGCTGGGCTACAGTAAAAGAAACAGCTTTTTAGCTGGATTAACTGTAGCTCAGATAAGCGAGTTTTCTCTGATCCTCATCATCTTAGGGGTTAAGGTAGGGCATCTGACAAACGAGGTTCTGTCTATTGTGACTGTTATTGGTCTAATTACCATCGCCGGTTCTACATACCTTATACTTTATGCCGACAAGATATACCCCCTTTTGTCAAGGTATCTGGGGGTATTTGAAAGAAAAGGAAAGAAAGTTGATGAACACAGATACCACAGCGACGGGGATTATGACCTTATTCTTTTTGGGTATAACCGGATTGGTTATGACATCTTAGAGTCCTTTAAGAAGATAAAAAGGAGGTTTCTCGTCGTTGATTACAACCCTGAAGTGATAATAAAATTAGCTAAAGAGGGTTTTGATTGCAAATACGGCGATGCAGATGACTCAGAATTGTTAAATGAGCTGAACTTCCCTAGAGTAAAGATGGTCATCTCAACAATTCCAAGCTTAGACACCAACCTTTTGCTGATTAACAAAATCAGGGAGTCTAATAAAAGAGCGATTATAATTGTTGTCTCCCATCAGATTGATGAGGCGCTGAAATTGTACGATGAAGGCGCAACCTATGTGCTTATGCCCCATTTTCTAGGCGGACACCATGTATCTGCTATGATTAGAGATAAAAAATTAAGCGTCAGCAAATTCCTGAAGGAGAAGGTTGCCCACATCGAACATCTGAAGAAGAGAAAAGAGCTTGGTCATGAGCATCCCCAGCATCATAGGCATCAAGGGCTTTGATCACAACCTAAAGAGTTGGTTTAGACCCAAGAGCAAGCGAAGCTCGCTCTCTAATGACTAATTGCCCTCTCCCCCATATACGAGCTCCTGACTAAGGGACCTGACTCAGTATGCCTGAAGCCAAGGGCAGCGCCCTGTTTTTTAAAGAACCTGAACTCCTCAGGGGTGTAGTATTTCCTTACAGGCTCATGCCTCTTGCTTGGCTGGAGGTACTGGCCTATTGTAAGGATATCGCAGCCTGTGTTGCGTATATACCTCATAGCCTTAAGAATCTGTTGCTTGTCCTCTCCGAGGCCGATCATAAGCCCTGACTTGGTGGTTATTGAGGCGTCAAGGTCTTTAGCCCTTCTGAGTAAGTCTAATGACAGCTCGTAGCCCCCCTCTGGCCTTAGTGTTGGGAAGAGCTCGCGTACAACCTCAATGTTATGCCCTAGAACAGTGGGTCTTGCATCAACAATCTGTTTCAGGGCATCCCAGTTGCCTGCAAGGTCTGGTATCAGAACCTCGATCCTAGATGATGGCACTCTCCTTCTCACCGCACTTATTGTTTTTACAAACTGGCTTGCCCCGCCATCAGCAAGATCATCACGGCTTACACTTGTAACCACCACATACTTCAAGGCGAGCCTCTTCACAAGGGCTGCTATGCGTTTTGGTTCTGTATCATCAGGCCTTTCGGGCCTGCCGCTTTTAACATTACAGTATCCGCAGCTTCTTGTGCAGACATTTCCGAGAATCATAAATGTTAAGGCCTTTCGCGAGAAGCACTCATACCTGTTGGGGCAGTCTGCCTCTATGCAGACAGTGTTGAGGCTGTTCTGCTTAAGCAAGGTAAGAATCTGTTCATACGCAGTCTTTTCAAATGGCTTTACGCGTATCCAATCAGGAAGCAATTTTTTCATTTTACCTACTCTTTGTTACTGGTTTACGGCTTTGACCCCACCCAGGGTAAACACGCTGCCCTGACCAGAGCATCCCGCGATAGCGCGAAGGACAAGACTGGTCATCTAGCACTTCGAAAACTCAAGACGCATGGCTGCGGAGTAGTGGCTGGAGACTAAACACCTTATTTCCCTTTCGTGATCTCCCCTACCCAGTCCTTAAGCTGCTCTGGCTTTAGAAGCTCGTTTTTCTCATCAGGATTGGTAAGCTTTAACTTAATCAGCCAGCTCTCGTAGGGCCTCTTGTTTATCTCCCCGGGGTTGTTGAATATGGCCTCGTTAACATCTACAACCTGCCCTGAGAGGGGGCTTGCAAGATGGCCTGACCACTTCACTGCCTCTAATGAGATGTATGTGTCACCCTTCTTTATCTGATCTCCCTTCTTAGGCAGCTGGACAAAGACAAACTCCTGCGCCATGCCTGCAGCAACTGATGTAACTCCAAGTGTTGCAGTATCGCCCTCAAGCCTTACCCAGCTGTGATCCTTATTATACAAAAGCTCGTCAGGAAGCTCATAACTGCCTATTCTCATCCTTGTTTCCTCCTTTGCCTATTGTTTTTCTAACAATTATAATAACGATTGTCAGTAGTATGATTGCAATGATAGTTGCCAGTGATAAAAACACTGTGTTGAGTAGTGGCAGCCTCATAAGGAGTACGAGGGACATGCTGAGGAGCATAAGCCCTGAGATGAGCTTAAGCACCTGCCCCTGGAAGGCAGAGAGCTTATGAGCTCCAAGTGTGAATGTGAAGACCAGAACAATAAACAGTAGGGGGGTTATGTAAACCGCATTATAGAGAATCAGGTATGAGTAGTACTGAACCTTAGTTAGCCCGCTTAGTGTTAGTATCCTCGTGAATATCATTGGAAAGCCTGCGGTGCACAAGAGCTCATAGGTGTTGGCTGTTACTGCAAGCACTACAGTTCCAAACATCATGGAGGCAACAGAGGATTGTCTTAGCATTGCCCTCATGCCTTCAAACAGCCTGGGCTTTGCACCATCAGGGATCGATAAAGAGACCCCCTTTTTAAAGAAGAAGAAGTCCTTTATATTGATCAGGGCAAAAACAAGGGCGACAGCCCCTACAATCATGCTGATCAACTGCATGCCACCCACAATCATAAACAGGTTAAGCCAGGCAGTCATAAAGAGGAAGTATACCAGGCCTGAGAAGAAGACGAAGGTTCCCCCAATCAATAGCATCCTGCGCCTAGACTTTGCATAAACGAGCATACTGAGTAGGAAGAAAAGGACAAAGAAGGCGCATGGGTTGAAGCCGTCAACTGCCCCGAGGATTACAGTCAGTACTGGCAGCGAGGCTTTGGAGACATCAACGCTGCCAATAACAGGGATGGCAATAACTGTTTCTGTCTCATTCTTCTGTATAGGCTGGCTTGAGATTAGCGTTATAGGGTCCCTACAGCCATTCTCAATGCATGCCTTTAGCTTTTCCTCAATAACCCTGCCTGTTGTGCTGTCATCCCCGTAGCCGAACACAATCCCGTCATCAATAAAGGTTGCAGGGACACCTGAGGCGTGCTCACCCAGGGCTGCAGCCATCTTGGAGAAGAGCTCGTAGTTAGAGCGGTTGTAATAAACCTCGTGGTAATGAATCCTGAGTTCAGGGTAGTTGCCTTCAAGCTGCTCAAGGAAGGCCTTCTCCCTGGCGCAGTGGGGGCAGCCGTCACCCCAGAAGAGGTATACATGCACATCGTGGGCAGCTGAGACAGTATCAGTCGAGAGGGTTGACAAGCATACAAATAACATAATGATAAAGGCTGCTGATTTCTTCATACAACACTCCTCCCTGTTAAACCCTCTGCTAAAAGAACTGGTATAAAAAGATAACCATTAAAAATCTGTTGGTTATCCGCTTACTCATGGAACAGATTGCCCAGGGAGCAGAGGCGGTGATATGCTTAGAAGGAGACACCATAATAAAGGAGCGCCTCAAGAAGCCATACCGCCTTGATGAGATCGACAGAGACCTGAGAAAGCAGCGTACAAGGCGCGAGGCAAGGGTTATAGAGAAGCTTGCAAGCATAGGCATCCCTGTACCAGGGCTCAAAGATGTGTCTCACAAGACAATGAGGATAGAGATGGAGTTTATTGAGGGCCCTAGGCTCAGGGACCTGCTCAGCAGAGAGAATGCTGAAGGCCTATGCAAAACAGTGGGCAGGCATATTGGCTTAATGCATGCTAACGGGATCATCCATGGAGACCTTACAACATCAAACATGATTCTAGGCCCTGATAAGAGGGTGTGCTTCATTGACTTCGGGCTTAGCTTCTTCTCAGACAAGGCTGAGGACAAGGCAGTTGACCTGCATCTCCTATGCCAAGCCCTCAACAGCAGGCATCACGCAATTGCCAGGAAATGCATTAAGGCTGCATTTGAAGGATACAAGGAGACAAACAAGGAGCATGAGCCTGTTATGCAGAGATTTAAGAAGGTTGAGATGAGGGGGAGGAACAAGGGGAAGGGGTAAAAGAATGGGAGAGTTAAAAAAATCAATGAGGAGTATGCAAAGAGATATCAGGGTAACGAAAATCTGCTGCTCGGGGCTATACCCACGAACTTTTGAGTATGTGGCGGGATAACAAGAAAAGCGAGGGGCTTGAGAAAAAGCTAAAGCCCATAAAGCAGAAACTCGCCAAGGCATAAGATGCCTGGCAGATAATGGTCAGCAAATTCAGCAAGGCCTGAAAATGATATCCTTCTCACTATTACTTGACCTATGGCTCTGACTTGACC
>PEYS01000231.1 GCA_002763335.1 Candidatus Woesearchaeota archaeon CG08_land_8_20_14_0_20_47_9
ATGGCCGTCTGCCGCCATGGATGGCTGGATTTTTCCGACAATCGGTGTTTACTTAACAAGCTTACTTAACACAGACCTTTCCTCCATCCTTTACTGCCTTCAGCCCCCTCAAAGCAGCCCTGATCTCCTGCATCCTCTCTGCGCTCTCCTTGTAGAACAGGAATTCTTCTCTTGTCGTGTCAGCATAAACCTCACACGCATAGCTGTCCAGTGGGAGTGAAAATCTTTTTAAACTAATCCCTACTCCTTGTTCTCTCTGAATAATGCAAGATATAGCATCTTAATCCAGTAAGGGTATTTAGGGGAAATGTCAGATAATACGCAAGGAGATCTCTATAAGGAACTCGATGAGCAGAAAGGCGAGGTTCTAGCCCTTCGATCAAGACTCAATGAGCTTGATGAGCAGAAAGAGGGCTGGTTTGAAAAAAGAGAGGCTCTAAGCAGGGAGATCAATAGCCTTATCAGGCAGGTCAGGGAACTCAAGAAGAGGAGGGACGCCTTTACAGCTGAGGTGAAAGAGTTAAAGAAGAGAAGAACAGAGCTCAACTCAAGCATCAAGGAGAAGGCGGGTGATATAAAGAAGGTAAGGGCTGAGCGTGACGAGCTTATTAAGAAGCTCGGCTTAAAAAAGACCCCTTCCCAGTTAAGGCAGGATGTTAAAAGACTGGAGGAGCAGGTTGAGATAGAGGTTGACTTTAACAAGGAACAACGCATTATGAAGATTATAAAGCAGAAAAAGAGGCAGGTAAGTGAGGCTGAGAAGGTAAGTGACGTATGGGAACGTGCAGGGAGGCTCTCAGCAGAGGTCAGAAAGCTGAGGGACGAGGCAGAGGGTGTCCATCAGACCATACAGAGAAAGGCAGCAGAGAGCCAGAGGCTGCATGAGCAGCTTATAGCAAAGTCAAAAGAGATTGACGAATTAAAGAAAAAAGAGGAGGATGCCTATACCAAGTTCTCTGAATTAAAGAACGAATTTATGAATGTCAATGACCAGCTTAAGAGCAAACTCGTCAAGGTTAAGGATGTAAAGCTGAGGATTGATAGTGCGGCAAGCAAGAAAAAGGCTGAAAAACAGGCTGCTGAGAAGAAGCTCATAGATGAAAAGGAGAGGACAGTTGAGGAGAAGATAAGGAGGGGTACAAAGCTAACAACAGATGACATCCTCATATATCAGCGTAGGGAGGGGGATAAGGGGTATGAAAAGGATGGAAAACCTTGAA
>PEYS01000149.1:0-130 GCA_002763335.1 Candidatus Woesearchaeota archaeon CG08_land_8_20_14_0_20_47_9
CAAATGCTACCGCTTCAGGATACAGGGACTTTACAGGTGGATGCGGAAACACAAAGAGATAACTATAGACAAAGAACTCGCCTACCCCACCCCCAAAATAGTAGTTAAGAGGACTGTGCTCACAACCGAA
>PEYS01000149.1:178-913 GCA_002763335.1 Candidatus Woesearchaeota archaeon CG08_land_8_20_14_0_20_47_9
CATAAGAACTTCAGACCCCTACCAGAGCACAACCTTAAGATTCTAAACGACTACCACAACTACAAGTTCACAAGCGGCGCAGTAACCTCAAACATCGGCTTTACTGGCAATCTTCACCTCCTGAAACGACTAGGCATATTTCTGGGAGAGAAGACATACGGGGAAGCAACCAGGAAGGACATCGAGGACTTTCTAAGCGGCATCCGGAAGGCTAACGGCAAGGTCAACCCGGGATACAAGGCCAGGCTGCTAGACTTCTACAGATTTATCTACGGCATGTTCGGCAATGAACAGCCCAGAAAATACCCTGATGTGGTCTCATGGCTATACATGAAACGTAAGAAGAGGGATGACAGGCTTCCAAGAGAGATAATCCCAGACAGCGAAATCAAAGCCATGATCGAATGCAGCGGCGAGATAAGGGACAGAGCCATGCTCGCTCTGCTACGGGACTGCTCAGCCCGTGTTGGCGAACTAACCAGCGTAAAGCTGAAAGACATTAATATCATGCAGAGAGGCTCAGCAGACGGCCAGTTCAAACATAACATAGCAACCATAAGGCTGAAAGGTAAGACTGGGGAGAGAATTAACCTGCTGTACTGGTCAGTGAGCTATCTAAGGCAATGGCTATCAGTCCACCCGCTGAAGGATGACCCTGAAGCCCCCCTGTTTGTAGCGTTGAAAGAGAACCGCTACGGCCAAAGACTTACACCTACAGGGGTGAATAAGACGCTT
>PEYS01000149.1:926-1210 GCA_002763335.1 Candidatus Woesearchaeota archaeon CG08_land_8_20_14_0_20_47_9
GCAAAGCAGGCGTCAAGAGGCATATTCATGCGCACCTGTTCAGGCACACTAACCTAACTCGCATTGCAGGGGTTCTCAGCGAATCAGAGCTTAAGATTCATGCTGGCTGGGGAGAGAACAGCAAGATGGCCTCAGTGTATGTTCACCTTACGCATGAGGACGTTAATAACAAGATTCTGAAAAACCTGGGCTTCGACATAGGCGAGGAAGCTAAGAAAGAGGAAGACCTGCTTAAGGTGCAGATTTGCCCCAACCACTTCTGCGGTTACGAGAACACCAGCGAG
>PEYS01000106.1 GCA_002763335.1 Candidatus Woesearchaeota archaeon CG08_land_8_20_14_0_20_47_9
TTCCAAGGGCAATAGCAGAACTACTAAGGAGGCTTAGCAGCTTCTTTTGAGCATCTAAAGTAGCACTTCCGACACCAGAAAACTCTGAATACCGAGCCGAGCTCTAGCGAGTCTATTCAAGGTTTTCTATTTGAGTCTCATAATATTGACCACAGACGAGACATACTCCTTGATCTTAAACCCTGTGCGGGATGGGTCAACAAAGAATAACGAGGCAATATGCACCAGCCTTCCAGGGTTTCGGTTGCTGAGAGCAAGCCTCCTTAGCATGGGCTGCATAAACCTTGGCGAGCGGTTCATTATTGGCAGAAGTGTTTTCAGGTTCCTCGCAAGCTCCTTATGCGGGTGCTCTAGGGAGCTATCGCCCTCAGACTGGAAGCCAGCAATGTTACCTGACTTCACCCTCTCAAGCCCAGGGTCAGAGAGCAGACCCTTTGACAAGGCATAGTCTGTTATCCTCGTTTCAGGGAAGGGGTTGAGGAGGAAGGCAAATACTCCATCAGCCTTAAGCCTCAGATTTAGCCTGACAGTCTCCCACATCTCCTCAGGGGTCTCATCAGGTATGCCAAACATGTTGAAGACATTCAGCCTTATCCCCGCCTTCCTTATAAGCCTGGCAGCATCAATAATCTGCCTGTTTGTCATCTGCCTGTTAAGCACTTGCCTTCTTACCCTCTCGCTTCCAGATTCAATGCCTATGTTTATATGGCTGCAGCCAGCAGCTTTTAACAAACTGATCACCTCTTGGTTTATGTTCTCAGGCCTTGTGAGGCAGTGGAAGGGCAGTGCAACCTCCTGCCTGTAGAGCTTAGTAAAATTCCTCAGCCACTTCATGTTGACAGTGAAGGCGTCATCCCAGAAATAGACTGACCTTATCTTGAATCTTTTGCGTGCAAGTTTAAGTTCAGCAACAACATTCTCAGGGCTTCTCATTCTGACGTACCTGCCTTTGCCTCTGTAGAGCTGCTGGTAGTAGTGGTTGCAGCAGTAGCTGCAGCTATAGGGGCAGCCCCTGCCTGCGATGATGTTGTAATCAGAGGATATGCAGTTGTACCTTGCGAACAGCTCCTTATCTGGAAAGGGCAGGCTGTCAAGATCCTCAATCAGGGGTCTTACATCGTTTTTTACTATGCTTCCATCCTTCCTCTTGACCCAGATGTTCCTTATCTTATCAAGGCCTCTGCCTGCCTCAAGCGCATCTGCAACCTCGACAATTGCCTCATCGCCCTCACCACGGCATACCATGTCTGCAGCGCTGTTATTAAGCACATACTCTGGGAGCGAGGTTGCGTGAACACCTCCGATAATAATAGGAGCATTCAACGCATATTTAAGTAGAGAAGCCATCTTTCTTACGTGTGGAAATGCGTTTGTTGTTGTGGAGAATGCTATGAGGTCAGGCTTATACCCTAAGGCCTTTTTAACAAGCCTCTTCTTCACATTGATCCTGCTTATCAGCGGAACCTTGAAGTACAAGTCCATTGGGGGCTCGAGCAGGAGGTCTGTCTTATGGCCAGCCTTTTTAAGCGCAGCGGAGAGGTATGTTATCCCAAACCAATCCTCAGAGCCGTAGTGGTAAAACAGAACCTTCATGATGCCTTGGGGTTGTTGGGTTTATAAAAGGTTATCTGATGGAAGAGAAATCTGGGTAGAGCAAGCCAAAGGCAAGCGAGACTCCTTAACGCTTGTTAAGTGATAGCGATGCATCAACTAAATACGCTTCCAAAAGGAAAATGCAGAGCATACAGCGAAAGAAAGCATTATTGTAACGAAAATCTGCTGCTCGGTGCTATCCCCGACTTAAAAGTCGGGGCTTTACGCCCCTCGCTTCGAAA
>PEYS01000037.1 GCA_002763335.1 Candidatus Woesearchaeota archaeon CG08_land_8_20_14_0_20_47_9
TAATGCGCTTTCAATGTCTATATTCATCCTCTCGGCAAGGAGCAGGCTTGTAATGATGACGTCAGCAAATTCCTCGGCAAGGCTCTCTTTGTCTTTGTCATAGCCCTGCATCTTCTCCTTTCTCTGGAGAGCGCTGTGCTTTAGAATCTCGCTGAATAGCTCTCCAACCTCCTCGCCAAGCTTTACAGCCCTGGCAAACGTCTCCCTATCCATGCTGTCGCAGGGGTAATGCTTCGCAAGCCTCTCGCTCTCAGCATGGATTAGCCTTAAAAAATGAGTGAAGTCCATGTCATTTCCCTCCAGGTTTCTTTGAAGTTTCTGATAACTGAATGCAGCGATTCTATCCTTTTTTACTTCCCAACCCCCCACTCCTTTGTAAACGCACCGCTGCACATGCTGTGCACCAGCTTGCTTTTGTCAAAGTCTAGTTTTGTGTATGTGCTGATAAACTCCTCCAGCGGGTCTTCCTGCTGCGCCTCTTTTTCTATGTTGCAGAATATGCTGTCAAAGATCAGGTCGCAGACTATTTGCGAGGTCTTGTCTGCGCACTTAACCATGTTCTCTGGCTCAGATTGCTCTGCTGCCTTCTCCTGGCATTCCTTCCTCTCCTCTAGTACATCCCTCCAGAGCCTAACATAATCAGTTATTGCTGGCAGGCATATGCACTGCAGGCTCATAGAGATGTCATCATCAGGGTTTAGCAGTATTGTTTCTGAGGATCTTGAACAGAACAGGCCACTAGCAGTCTTGCCATTTGATGCAAGCCCCCATTCGTCTATTAATGCGCAGTAGTCATACAGCCTGTTAAACTCGGCCTTACACGCCTCGCTCTCCCTCGCCTCCTCAAACTCCTCTGGGCAGGCATTCCCTGTGATCTCATCACTGTAGCTCTTGATGTGTTTCATAAGCGTTGGTGCTGGACTGCACTCAATCTTCGAGCAGATCTTGGTCATTGTAGCCTCTGCTGAGCGCATGCGCCTTATCATGTCAGTACAGGCAAGGCAGTTTTGTGAGCATACAGCATCTCCGCCATTGGCTATGCTTATTGCAGTCTTCTTCTCTGGCTCAGGGAGCATTGACTGAGAGCAGGCAACCCTTGCAAGCGCCCTGTAGCCCTCATAGTTGGCCTTCGCATTTGAGCAGCTGGCAGCTGTGAGGCTGCTTATAATCTCCAGGGGCTTAAGTATGCTGTCAACATCCCCAACCTGTTTCTCCAGCCTCTCAAGGTTTTTTCTCTGCATATCTGCCAGAACATCAACCCTGCTGATGTCCAGCTCTATGTTGAAGCACGCATCTGCGCTCCTGCTTTCACCATCTGCATCATAATCAAGGGTCACTATAAATGGTACTGTGAGCCTTGCGATCCTCTCAATATCGTATGAAGCAACCCTCTTAAAATCAAGGAGCATTTCTGCCCTTCTGAAGTCATCGCTCCAAGAGGAGTAAGACCTCTCATAGTACCCTGACAGCCCTCCATCCCTGACTTTAATCTCCGGCTGCCTGCTTATTCTTATACTCCCCTCTCCAAGGTGTTTCACCTCGATCTCTGCTGCAATCTGGAGGCCGTGCATCAGGTTCTCAGGTGTAACGCTCTCAGGGGTTGTTGAGGTTTCAATACCAAACTCGTCTGAGCAGGCGGCGTTACAAGGCATGGGCATTGATAGGAGGGCAACTGCTAGCAGCGTGAGAATCAGTGGCTTCTGGCAGCCTGCTTTATCAGCTAGTCTCATATTCCCCCTCCAGAAGGGGCATAAGCTCAGGGGCAGATGCCTTCATATCCAGGAATGATGTTATGTTTGAGTACCCTGATATTCCGATCTTGCGTGCATCGTAGACCCTAAAGGTTATTCTGTCTGGAGTCCTGTTAATGCTCCAGCGCGAGAAGAACCCCCCCACCAGGGTTTCGTTCCTCATAAGGTATATCTTTAGATCGTATTCTGCAGGCACCTCAATCTCAAGCCTGTTTTCAGCAGTTGTATCCAGTAGCTGCACAGCGTTAGAGCCCTCTGATGTCAGGTACATCACAGCTGTTGCCTCTGGCGTTTGGCCTAGATGATCCTCAAGGAAGAGCTTGGGTGTTATCCTTCTGGCCAGGTAAACCTCCTTTTTTGTAGGGGTCTGCGTAACCCGGCCATCCATGTATCCTGACCTTGCTATCACAAGTTCGCTGCAAGCAGGAGCCCTCGCCCTTAATCTGCCATTGTCGTCTGTTTTTCCAAGAAGGCAGTCTCCATCTGGGCAGTCTGCTGTAACCTCGGCTTCCCCTAATGGCTGGCCTGTGAGCTTGTCATAAACAGTTATCTCAACCTCGGTGTTCATCTTCTTACAGGCGCTGTCGCTGTTCTCTAGCCTCAGGCTGCGCTCTGCCTTGTTGTGTGAGATTAAAACTGGAAAGGCGAACCTGAATGAATACCCCTGATCATAGTCATCCCTTATAACGACCTCAACAGGGTATACTATGTCATATTCAAAGTGGTATGTGTTGACGCACAGCGGAAGCCCCTCAGCGGTAAGCATGGCTGAGCTCAGCACCTCGCCATTCGGTCTTGCTTTCATATCAAGCCCCCAGTTCGGCTGGTATAATAGGCCTACGCTCATCTCAAGCGGCTCCTTTACTGCATTCCAAGTCAGATACTTGTGCGAGGTGTTTGAAACTACCTGTAGGGTGTTTGTAAACCTGACCTTCGGCAGGCTGTATCTGAGGATGCTCTTAAGATTGCTTTCAACCTCACTGCTCGGCCATTGCTTCTGCCTGCATGAGAACTCAAGTCCTGTTAGAGGGATGTCGTCTGCACTCATAAAGGAGAGTGTGGCCTGTTCAAGGAATGCGTTCTTGTTTTCATCAGCCATGATGTACCTTGCAAGACGCAGCGCCTTTCTTATGCGCACAGGGACGCTCACAGCAAAGCTGCTTATACTTGCAGTGCGCTGGTCCTTCCTTATTCTTATTATCTGGTCCACCCCAACAAGGACATCATCCTCATTCAGGGAAACTGTAACCCTGGGCCTGCCAACAGCCTCTAACTCAAGGTAGCTGAAGCGGGATGTGTTAATGCAGCTTTCAAGTGATGATTCGATAAACCCCTGGAGCTGTTCCTTGACTAAGGCCTCTGAGGGGCTTAGGTCATTGCCGTTGTGATACCAGTATGGGAGTATGAACGGGCCTATGAGGTGTATGTATGCCCCCTCATTCTTTATCTCCCCAGGTACCTCTATGAATCCTGATTGTCTTCCCATAATTGCGAGGCCATCATACGCAAGGCTGCTTATGCACTGCTCAATATGGGTCTTGAGTGGGGAGTAGTACTGCGGCGGCAGAGGCTTGAACTCTGCATTTTGTTCTTCAATGTAGAAGAGGTAAGTTGCGATAGAGATTATTATGATTCCGAGTAAGATAAACAGCGTAACCTGCCCCTTTTTCATCAACCTGTTAGTTATAAGGATGGTATTTAAATGTTTATATCAAAAAGCAAAATTTAAATAGTAGCTTGTATTTTGTCATTGGCAAGCAGGAATAAAGTTTATTTTCACTTTTCCGTTACGTTAGGGGGATGAGTGAAAGAACTGCTGGGTGGCACAAGGCTGTGCACACCAACTTTAAGTAGGGGATGCGATTCACTGTTTGTGAGACATTAGTCAGAGCTGTTTAACAGCTTTTTAGCTATGCGGAGGATGGGCCATGATAGTCAAGGAGGAGTTTTTAAGCAAGTTACGAACATTTTTTTCTTTGAATTTATACGAGGTTAAAATATGGACGGCGCTTCTCTCAAGGGGGGTTTCAACTGCAGGAGAGCTTTCTGATATTGCTAATGTTCCTCGCTCAAGGAGTTATGATGTCCTAGAGAGCCTGGAGAAGAAGGGTTTTGTTATTATGAAGTTTGATAAGCCGATAAAATACCTTGCTGTGCCACCAGCAGAGGTGATAGGCAGGGTTAAGAAGGCTATGCACGCTGATGCTGAGCGTAAGATAAAACGCCTTGAGGAGCTTAAAGGCACAGAGGTGCTAGGCGAACTTAAGAGCCTATATTCGCAAGGCATTGAGCTTGTAGAGCCATCAGAACTCTCAGGCAGCCTCAGGGGCAGACATAACCTCTACAACCACATGGACATGCTGATGAAGAATGCAGAAAAGTCTATAACAATGCTCACAACAACACAAGGACTGCTGAGGAAGATTGAGGGGCTTAAGCCGACGCTTGAGAGGATAAAGAAGAAGGGGGTTAATATAAGGATTGCAGCCCCAATCACAAAGGAGTGTAAGGATGCCCTGAAGGAGATGGCTAATATTGCGGACATCAGACACAGCGACAGCAAGGCACGCTTCTGCATAATTGACGGAAAGCAGCTTATGTTTATGGTCCTTGACGATAAGGATGTTCACCCAACCTATGATGTGGGTATATGGGTTAACACGCCCTTCTTTGCATCAGCCCTTGAGAGCATGTTTGATGAGACCTGGAAGAACATGAAGCCAGCAGGGGAGATGCTAAAGAAGTGATTTTTATAGCTATTACTCTTCTGCTCTTATCTTTTAGCAATTGAAAGCTTTGAATTGAGAAAGCACGCCCTCAAGACTTATCGCTTAATCTCTGGACTCTGGTAGCTGTTGTCTTATAACTATTGGGGTGGGGGCTGGCTGCTGGCTGGTTTGGGTGGGGTAAGGCTACTAAAATTAAAAACTTTGACTAATAGTTAAGCAAGCCTGTTAAGTAAACATTATTTGTCGGAAAAATCCAGCCATCCATGGCGGCAGACGGATTTTCCTCGGAAAATCCTATTCGTCAAACTGCAACCCTACACCTTGTGTAGGAACGCAGTTTGCCTCATCTGCGCCATGGCTGGATTTTTCCCTTAGCTATAGCTGCTCAGACATTCTCGGCTGATCTAAGCCCCTCAATCTGCCTTATCTTCGTGTGCCTGAGTATGGCAAGTCTGAAACCATCCTCAATCCTCACACCTAAACGTTGAAGCTCCCTCTTCAGCCTTCTGTATAGTCTCTTGCCCTCAGCGTCCAGGTCAGTTAGTATGATCACCTGCTTATAGCAACTTGCAACCTCCTCGGCAAGGGCGTATAATGGCTTGTTTATTGTGAATACGTGCCTGAAGCCAAGGGTTTTTAAAGCCCTCTTGTCACGTATGCCTTCAACGATTACTGCGCAATCCAGTTTTAAGGCGCGCTCTATTGGGTTCGCTAACAATATTTTGTTATCTTGAGCTTGCATTTTCTTTATAAATCCCTTCCAATGCAGGTACCTTGATGTGATTTGCCTTGTAGCAGACCTCTTCTAAGTTAAGGCCAGCAGCAATGCCAATCAGCTGGGTTATAAACAACACCGGCATCTTAAAGTCAAGCCCTGCAATGCCCTGCAGATGGTCGAATGTTAGGAAGCAGTCCGGGCAGGCTGTTACAAGGGCATCAGCCTTTCCTTTTAAACACTCGAGCTTGTCCCTGGTTAGTCTCGAAAATGCTTCCTTGTCATGTACAAGTGCGGCGCCACAACAGATTGTTTTTGTTGAGTAGTCAATCACCTCTGCTCCTGTTATGGATATTAACTCGTCAAGCTTTCTTGGATCAGCATCATTATCAAACCTTATTATGCTTGATGGCCTCAAGAGGTGGCAGCCTGGCTGCGTGGCTAGCCTCAACGAGTAGAGCTTCTTCTCAATTGGCAGCTTATCACGCATCTCGTATAATAACTCTGCTACATGCCTTACCTTGACCTTTAGGTTGTATGACCTGCCTATCCCCTTGAGTCTTGTGTTAGCCCATTTCAGCTTCTCAGGATCATTTGAGAGGGCATAGTTTGCCTCCTTAAGGGTCTGTGTGCACCCGTTGCAGAGGGATATAATATCTGCCTTCGCCTCTTCTGCCATCGCAAGGTTCTTCGCTGCAATCAGGAGCCAGTTTTCGTAGTCTAGAGCAGCTACAACCTGCTTGCTCGGGCAGCACCCAAAGTTAAGGTCAATTGTCTTGATTCCGAGCTTTGCCAATAACCTTCGCGATGCCAACTCCAGCTCTGGCAGTATCTCTGATATTACACAGCCGACAAATAGGGCAAGGTTTTCTGTCATAGCCCCTCACATAGCTTCTTGTTTTCCTCAACTGGCTCAAGCTCTGGCAGCCCAAGCTCTGTGCGATTCTCCTGCACCATCTTATTAAGCTCAACAATGTAGCCCTGCTCAATAACCTCCCTTGCCTTGCTGACAAGCTCCTCAGGTGCAAGTCCCATTCTAATTGCGATGTTCTTCAGCTTTAGGAGAACCTCAAAGGGGTTCACTCCTTGAGGGCATCGCTCATTGCAGTTGTTGCATGATGCACACTTCCAAAGCTCTGAGGACAGCACTTGCTTATCACCTGTTGCTGCCCTTATGATCTTCTCTCTGGGGCTGAAGGCGCCGAGGTATTTTGCAGCCAGGCAGCCTGATGTACATGAGCCGCACTGGAAGCATTTCTTTATCTCAGGTATCTCTTCAAGAATCTGCTTCCGTA
>PEYS01000055.1 GCA_002763335.1 Candidatus Woesearchaeota archaeon CG08_land_8_20_14_0_20_47_9
GTAAAGCCCCGACTTTTAAGTCGGGGATAGCCCCGAGCAGCAGATTTTCGTTACGTTACTACAAGCTCGCCCCCCCATTCAGATCAATGTAGCAACTTGTTGATTTACTAGTGTCATCATACTCCCACTCAGGATCCCATGTAACGAGAAATCTTCTAGGCAATGTTCGGGGGTTTTCTACAAGCGGTGATTGACCTGGGTTTGTGCCACTAGCCCTTGTCTTTTCTCTTTTTTAATGGGAACAGCCCATGCTACATGTCAAGGAGTTCGCATCTGCGGTAGTGACTATGCATGTGGAGCATCTGACAGCTTCTGCCCGGATGATATGCAAACTGGGATGTGTGATGAATGCGGTGAATGCTGCGACCCTGACTGCGGGGACTGCATCTGCACAGATTCTGAGCAGGAGGTAATAAATACAGGTAATGAATATACCAGAGATGATGCCAAGGCAAGCGAATCTGCAACAACAGACAACACTGAGGGCAGCAGTCTTCTGTCAATATTTCCAAAGATACTCCTCTATATTTCCAAAGATACTCCTCTATTTACTTAAAAGCCTTAACATCTTTTGACCAATAACCAAATGCCTCACCCTCAAGACTCTTTAGCTCAAGACTGTAGACTGGCAAGTAGTCACAAACATTAATAAACTGAGCTATGCTTGCCTGCCTGCGTGAGGGGGCGTGGAATTCAAACAACCTAAGAGAAAAAACCCGAATCTAGAGCATTTCAGCAGGGACGAGCTGAATCTAGCTTATGAGTTCTCAAAGCGCATATACGATGAGTTCGGTACGATCTTAAAGGCTGTTGTGCTCTTCGGGAGCGCTGCGAGGAGGGCGGTAAGAGGCCTTCGAGGTTCAGCTGAGGGAAGGGATCAAGCTGTGCCAGAGACATCCATGCCATCAGGTTCAGAGAACAAGGGGGATATAGACATCCTTATCGTGGTTGACGACGTAACCCTGCAGCTAACACCAGAGCTAGTAGAGGCATACCGCATCATAATAGACGAGGCTATTCTGGCTGTCTCTCCGAAGCTTCATGTTACCTCACTGAAGCTTACAAACTTCTGGGAGTATGTAAGGACTGGCGATCCTGTTGCAGTAAACCTGCTCCGTGATGGTCTTGCAATCCTAGATACAGGCTTTTTCGAGCCCCTGCAGGCACTCCTGATAAGGGGAAGGATAAGACCAACCCCAGAAGCAATCTCAACATACTTCTTCCGTGCCCCAAAGACCCTGCACAACTCAAAGT
>PEYS01000123.1:0-903 GCA_002763335.1 Candidatus Woesearchaeota archaeon CG08_land_8_20_14_0_20_47_9
TAAAGGATACACAAGCTACGGCCTACTAAGCTTCATAATAAGAGACTCCAGCGACATAGATCACGAACTCAACTACAACATCTCAAACTGGAAGGCAGAAGAATGGCACCACATAACAGCAACATGGAACACAACCACAGGCAACATAAAACTATACATAGACAGAGAACTCAAAGCAAATTCAACAGAAACCTTCGACATAACCAGCCTCCCAACAAACCTATACATAGGAACAAACTACCAATCCAAATACCAAGCAGACGCTGTTATTGATAATTTCCAGATACTAAGTAATGATAATTATACAGTTGCCAGCTACTACAACCAAACAGACAACACAGCAAGCAACATAGGCAAACCACACCACCGCTATGTGCAAGTAAGGGCATTACTAGAAACAAACAACAGTAACGTAACACCAACACTACACAGTATAACAATAAAGGCAGAAAACCAAAGCACGCAAATACTAAACCAACCGCCAACAGAGCCAACAATACAGACACCAACCAACAACACAGTAACAGACAACTTCAACCCAACACTAACCTGGAACGCAAGCACAGACCAAGACAACGACAGTACTTACTACGGCGTTGAATTAGCAACCCTCTCTACCTTTAATAACCCAACAAGCTGGCAAGCAATAGACAACCACACCCAACCAACAAAGGATGCAACAACAGAACTACTAGAACACTTTGACGACAAGGTTAGCATAAGAAAACAAGGAGCGCAAGCACCCAACACAAACATAACAGAAGGAAGATACGGCACAGGACTACTAATCAAAGACGGAAGCCTAAGCTACCAAACAGCAGGCTTGATAGGCCAAGAAGGAAGCATAGAACTATGGATCAAGCCAGCCACAGAATACAACCAAAACAACCTGCACTACATCTT
>PEYS01000123.1:1103-1290 GCA_002763335.1 Candidatus Woesearchaeota archaeon CG08_land_8_20_14_0_20_47_9
CCCTAAATGAAAGCCTCTACATCGGCTCAGACCACAACCAAGCAAACAAGGCAAACGCAACCATAGACGAACTAAGGATAAGCTCAGCAGCAAGAACAAGCTACGCCAACCTAACCAGCACAAACTTAACAACCGCTACACTAGAAGACAACCACTACTACTGGCGCATCAAAGCATACGGCCTAAA
>PEYS01000063.1:0-1511 GCA_002763335.1 Candidatus Woesearchaeota archaeon CG08_land_8_20_14_0_20_47_9
CCTGGCCTTTGTTCCTTGGCCTTACGGAAAAATTCTTTCGCCATCCTCAAACAAACATCCTGATGGTGTTTACGATCATTTCCCCGGGTCAGCGGCCCCCGGGTCGAACGCTGGTCGGCGATAGAAAGCAGGAGTACACTTGCGGCTTCGCCGGCGGTATCGCGGAAAAAGCGGAAACTCGCCCTGGGAGTAATCTTTTCCATATCGGCGATATACCCGGGGCGAAGATGCCAAAAGATTATTCTGGATAAAGCCACCCGTTCATCGTTAGAAAGCCGCAGGCGCTCGGCAATATCCCGGGCCATATTCCGGCCGATTCTTTCATGGCCGTGAAAGCGGGTCTTTCCTTTAAAATGCTTCTTAGCCGCAGGCTTGCCGATATCATGCAAAAAGGCGGCAAATTTAAGCAGGGCACGCCTGGTACGGGTGCCGGAAATAACCTCATTTAAATAATTTTGGATATTTTTATTTCTTTTTAATTCGTAAAACACTATTTCTAACTGCTTTAAAGTCTCCAGGGAATGCCGATAGACATCTAAGTGATGGTAAGGGCCTTGTTTTACTCCCCGCATAATTTTTATCTCGGGGATTATCTCATCTAAAATACGTAAGGTATCCATCAAGCTGATAGTTTTAAAGGCATTGGGTGAATTCAGGATCTTAAAAAGCTCTTCGGTTATCCGCTCAAAGGCGCAGGAGGGGATTTTTTTCTTATACTTTTTTATCTGGGCGATAGTCTTAGGCTCGATTTTAAAATCGAGAACCGAACTTAAACTAAAAGCGCGTAAAATCCTTAAAGGGTCTTCGGGAAAACTTTTGACAGAAATTACCCGGATAGCCCTTTTTTCGATATCCTTCCTGGCTTGATAAGAATCAAGCGGGATATCCTCAAGCTTATTTGCCTTTTTTATATCCCTAAGATCCACGGCCATACTATTAATTGTGAAATCACGGTGCAGTAAATCCTCCTGAATATCTTTGCCGCGGAAATCCGTGAAATCCAGAAAAATCCGCCCCTCGGAAGGTTTCTCCCTATTCATTACTATACGGGTTGAGCCATGTTCTTTATCCAATATAACAAAACCAGCGCCCAGATTTTTGGCTAGTTGACGGCTTATCCTTATAGCCGAAGAAGATATCGCAAAATCCAGGTCCCCGCGGGATGTCTTTCTCTTCAGGAATAAATCCCGTAAAAACCCTCCTACCAGGTATACTTTTTGTGGGTATTCGTCGAGAATAGGAGTAATCCAAAGCAAATAGGGGTTTTCTTTGATGGTATTGAGTATGCTAGACATAAAAGGAAACGGCTTATTGGTTGGTTTCTAAAGAAGATTTCAGGATCTCTTCTTCAACGAATATGGGGGCTTTCGCGCGCACGGCGATGGCAATACAGTCGGAAGGCCGGGCATCAATTATTTTTATCTGGCCGTCATTCATCTTTAAAATCAGCTTGGCGTGAAAAGTAGTATTTTCTAACTTATCGATTATTATCTTCTCCGCCTTAGCCTCAA
>PEYS01000063.1:1678-6450 GCA_002763335.1 Candidatus Woesearchaeota archaeon CG08_land_8_20_14_0_20_47_9
CGCGATGCCCTTTCTCGTATCCCTTATCTGCGAGGTCTTTTTGGGGACTGTCTTTGTAGCCCTCTGTGAGTTGAGTTTCATAAGCTCGCCTTTAAGGTTGTTGAGGGTTTTTTTCAGCTCCGCCCTCTCCATTTTTTTGAGCTTTGCAGCTGACTTGCTCATCGGGCTTCCTCTGGCAGACCCTTATTATTATTCTTGTTCTTATGCTGGCTGTCATCTGGTTCTGCCCCTGCTGATTCTGCAGCTCCTGTTTCAGGGGTCTTGGCAGTCTCCCCTGCCTTCCCCTCTTTCTCTTCCTTGAATGTTGCCTTGTCTGGGAGGCGTATGTCAGGTGGCGTTATGCTGACCTTTACACCAATCACCCCCATCTTAATTTGTGCTGTCGCCCCAGCCCTCTTAACCTGGCTTAGGGCGATGTCACCGCACTTCTTCAGGTAGCCGCTAAATACGCGCCATGATCTTGCGCGGGAGCCGGGAAGCTTGCCTGAGACCCTTATCTCAACCCCCAGGGCACCTGCCTCCATAACCCTCTCAAGGGTTTGATGTATGATCCCCTTGAACTTGCTTGATCCGAATCTCTCAAGCTGCGAGGCGATCTGCTCTGCAACGATCTGCGCATCCAGGTATGGCTCCCTAACCTCGCTGATCTCTATCTGGGGGTTTTCAAGTTCAAAGCGCTTCTTCAGCAGCTTTGTCAGCTTGCTTATGTTCTGTCCCCTTCTCCCGATTATCAGGCCTGGTCTTGAGGTGAAGATCACTACCTTCTCCCCCAGAGGGGTCTTCTGTATCTTTGTATGACTATGACCGACGTTCTTCAGATTGCTGTTGATGAACTCCCCAATCTCGAATTCGCGTATCTTTGACTTAACGATCTCTCTCTCGATCATTTGCTGGCCTCATTACCTGTCTCTGCCCTTTTTTGAGCTGTTCTCTTCTTACTGCTCTTTTCTTTTTCTTCCTTGCCCTTGTTTTCAGCTACAACCACCTCAACAGTTGTGCGCTTTGCACTCCTGCCTGAGTGCCTGCCGTATCTTCTCACCCTTCCGGCCTTATGGGAGCATATGTGCTCGATCGCAAGATCTTCTGACAGCCCCTTAACAGAGGCATTTGAGCGTACAGCCTTCAGCAGCCTTATTATCTCCCCGCACGCCTTTTTCGGGTATCGTCCTGCTCCAACACCCTTCCTGTGGCCTACATTGTGCTTATAGCGCCTGAAGGGGACTGGCTGTCTTTCCTTGATGACGTCCTCGAGCATTGCAATGCCCACACCAAGGCTTTTCTTACGCAGGAGGCTGCATACCTCTACAGCGTGCTTGCTTGATATGTGAAGGCCTATTCCAACTGCCCTTGCCTTGATAGAGCCCTCACCTTCAGTGCTGCCTTCAGTGCTGCACGCATATTTATGGCTCATGGTTCGTCATCACCTTACAGAGAGGCTTGCACTTGATCTCGTTGCGCCAATTCCTGGTGCGCTGTGCATAACCCTCCTCCTGGTCATTGCAAACTCGCCGAGGTAATGGCCGAGCATATCAGGCATTATCGTTATCCTGACAGCCTCCTTGCCGTTATACACCCGTATTGTCTTATTGATCATTTCTGGTAGTATGATCATATCCCTGCAGTGGGTCTTCACATTGTTGCCTGCCCTTATTCTCTTGAGCAGCTTGCTGTGTTCATCGCTGAAGCCCCTCTTTATGCTTCTCCGCTTTCTTGCAGGGAGGAGCTCTGCAAACTCCTGCAGCCCCATCCTTGATACCTCTTCCACGGTCTTTCCCTTGAATGTAAATTCGCGCTTTGCCATTCTTATCAGCCTTATCTGTTATCAGCCTTATCTGCCCCTCCTCCTTCCACTGCGCCTGGGCCTTATCAGGCCTACACGCCTTCCTGGCGGGGCATTCCTTGGCGCAATAGTGACCTTTCCCTTCTTGGATGACCTGGAGCCTCCAAATGGGTGGTCGAGGGCATTCATTGAAAGGCCACACACTCTCGGATATAATTTGTTTCGGGCCCTCTTCTTGTGGTAGTTGTTACCTGCCTTTACCAGCGGCTTCTCTGGCCTGCCGCCGCCTGCGACAATGCCTATCATTGCCCTGCATAACGGCCTGAACTCCTTTTTCATCTTTGAGGGCATGTTCACAATGACCTTGTCTGCGCTCTTTGCCTCGATGCGCGCAGCCAGTCCTGAGGAGCGCACAAACCTGCCGCCATCCCCGGGCTGGTTTTCTACATTGCATATTGGGGTTCCTTCAGGTATGTTTATGAGCGGCAGTGTGCTGCCTGTCATGGGTCTTGCATCAAATCCTGATTCAACATGGTCACCAACCCTAACCCCTAGCGGGGCCACTGTGATGACTGTTTCGCCGTCCTCATACGTTATTACCATGAGAGGGGCGTAATGCCCTGGGCAGTGAAGAAGGTCTCTTACCTGTCCTCTTACGCACCCCTTCTTCTCTCTCTCTGTAAGTCCCTTATGCCTGGCAGCCCCAACATATCTGAAGCTAGGAGCCCTGTATGTTGGGCTTCCCCTTCCACGTTTTTGTGATGTTATCCTCTTTCCCATGGCGCTCAGCTGAATTGTGTTGTTATGTCAATAGCGTTAAAGCCCTCGCCGAACCTCACATAAGCCCTCTTCTCACCCCTGGTGTTAAGGACCCTGACGCTCTCAATCCTCGCCTTAAAAAGCTCTTCGAGGGCCCTCCTTATGCTCCCCTTTGTTGCCTTGCTGTCCACTACAAAGACGAGCTTGTTTTCCGCCTTCATAAGCCTTATTGCCTTTTCAGTCTGAAGGGGGTATTTTATTATATTGTAGGCATCCATTATAATCACTCTGTTTTCTGTGTTCTCCCTCTCCTTGTTTTCTGGCTGAATAGCATCTTTTCCTTAAGCTTGTCGATTGCTCCTTCACTGAAGAGAGTGATTCTTCCAGGCATGCCTCCCGGGGCAAGGAGCCTTGCATTCAGCCTTCCTACTGTGCAGCCTTCAACCCCGCTTATGTTTGACGAAGCCCTTATGGCATTGCACTGGTCTGATACTATTATTAGTAGGCTGCTCTTTGTTCTCTTACCCCTCCCCCTTACGCCCTTGCCTCTCCCGCCTCTTCTGCCAGCCCTCTCCAGCTCAGGCTTAAAGCCGAGGTTGCAGAGGGCTTCATACATCTGCTTTGTCCTGCTGATCTTCTCCAGCTTGTTCTCTATAACGAAGGGGTATTTCTCAGGGAGCTTATGGCCACGCTTCTCAACTGCCTGCCTTATCATTGTTGCAGCCAGGGCTGACCTTATGGCCTTTCTCCTCTCCTTTCTGTTTATCTTCTGCTTCCACAGCCTTGCCTTTGGCGGGTGGGCCCTTCTGCCTCCTACTGTTCCGGGTGCAAAGGCTCCCTTCATGTTAAACCTTGCGCCCCTCCTGCTCATTATCTTTCTGGGCACTCGCGATATGCCTATGCCGTAAGAGCCCCTGTAGTCCCTTCTCCTCCTTGATAGCTTGGCTGAGTGCCTCTTGCCTGCATCGCTCTTAGCCCCGTATGGCTGCCTATTGTTGAGTTCAATGACCTGCACGGCTCGCCTTATTATGTCGCTGTTTACAGGCTCGCTGAACTGATCAGGGAGCTCTTTCCTCCCTATCTCCGAGTTTGATATGCTTAGTATTGGAATCTCCATCTTATCTACCTATCTGCCCTGCTTTGAGCTGAGGCTTACATACCCTATTGTCGGCGCCTCCTCAGGAACCTTTCTCTTCCTGTTGGGCCTGGCCGCAAGGTTGAGGCGGAGCAGCCTCTTTGCAGGCCCCTGTACAGAGCCCTTAACCAGCATGTAGGGGTTCTTAACAAGGCCGTAGTGTTTAAACCCGCCCCTGACATTTATCTCCTCAGGTTTATTACCTATCCTTATTATCCACCTGTTGCGTTCAAGCCTGTTGTGAAAACCCATCTGGCCTGCATGCGCTACAGTCCACGACCTGTTTCCACTCCATGGGCCTACATTGCCTGGCCCTCGCTTTGTCTTCTCTGACTTATGCTGCCTTATTCCTATCCCGAAGCGCTTCACAGGGCCCTGAAAGCCCTTTCCCTTGGTTATGCCGCTCACGTCAACAAGCTGGCCTTCGCTGAATACTTCGCTGATGTTTATGTCCTTCCCAAGGATGCTCTTAGCGTATTCGAGCTTTGCCTTTATATCATCACCACCTATTGCGATCTCGAAAAGCTCCGGCTTCTTCTTGCCTATCCCTGTTAGCTTTGGCTGCGAGCAAACCATAAACCTTATATCCGAATATTCAGCAGTGTTTGCGCCAAGCTCCTCAAGGCGTTTTGCATGGTCAGTCTTCTTTTTAGGCAGGCAGAGCCTCCTTTTAAGCTGGGCATCTGGCACCATGACCTCACAAGCAGCATTTGAGCCTCCTTCACTCTCCTTGTAGAACCTGACCGAGACAACCCTTAGGGGAGGGCACTCTATTATGCTTACTGGTATGGATATCACCTCTCCTGATGTCACTGACTCTGCCCTGTTGTCTGTGATGGTTATGTGGGTCATGCCCACCTTGTAGCCTGAAAACCCTAACGGCAGGGGTCTGTCTACCTTGGCGTATGACCTTACCCTTGGGCAGGTCCTCTTAGCCCTCTTCCTGGGCCAGTACTGCATGCTTCCATGCCGTGGGTTTCTTATAGTTGCCATGTGGTAATAACCCCGATGTTTGAGGTATCAGGCTTTGATGATACTCAAAAGTTCGTGGGTAGCTCGCGCTTTAGGGCGAGAACTTTTGAGTCCGAAAATCTGCGT
>PEYS01000167.1 GCA_002763335.1 Candidatus Woesearchaeota archaeon CG08_land_8_20_14_0_20_47_9
CCTGTCCCCTTCTCAGGGTCGGCTCGCTCATCCTCAAGCACTGGCACCTCAAGGTTAAACAATGGTACCCTCGCCTTCTTGCCCTTAAGCCCCTTATACCTTGAGTCCCCTGGATGGTAGAATACTGCAACGCAAGCAGGTAGCAGCTCAGGCCTTGTTGTTGCAATAGTTACATCCTTACCATCAATATTAAAGATGATATCATTGAATGTAGATGGCCTCTCCTTATCCTCAAGCTCAACCTGAGATATAGCTGTCCCGCACTTTGGGCACCACATGGCTGGAGCCTCCTTCCTGTATGCCCTCCCCATGTTGTATAGCTCGATAAATGACCACTGACTGATCCTCCTGCAGTGCTCATCAATAGTTGTGTAATAAACGCTAAAATCACAACTTATGCCGAGCCTCTTCCAATCCTGCATAAAGCTAGGCCTAAGCTCCTTGCTTAGGGTCTCAAGGCATAGGCCTACGAACTCCTGCCTGTCCATTTGGCTAGCCCTAACGTTCTTAAGCTTCTCAATGTACAGCTGAGTCGCTAGCCCATTGTCATCAGTGCCAAACGGCTGCAGGACATTAAAGCCTCGCATACGCTTATAGCGTGCAATAAAGTCCTGCTGGCTATTGCCAAAGGCATGCCCCATATGCATCCTGCCAGAAATTGTAGGCGGAGGGGTATCTATTGAATAGACCTTATCATCATGATTAACATCAAATCGGTAAGTGCTGTTCTTCTCCCAGTACTCCTGCCACTTAGGCTCAACCTCTGCAGCATTGTATCTCTTTGGCAATTCCACCTTGTGGCAAGGGGTTTTTGTTTTGTTTATATAGTTTTCTCACCCAAACACTGTCGCAAACAAGAAGGAGTAATTCCCGTAGAGCGTCTTCTGCCTGATGCTCCAGACCATTGTCGTGCTGTTGTAAAACTCGTAGCTTGTTGGCATCTCTGGGTTAATAGTTGTGATGAATGCTGGGGAGAAGTCAAGCCTTTTTCCTATAGCCTGCTCTATCACTGCTTTCATGGCTTCAGATGCTTGTTCCTGGTTTCTGGCAGCCTTTATCACTATCTCGCTGGCTGTCATCAGGATGCTATTCAACTCAAGAGGGAGCTCGAATCTGAAGCTCCTGACAGAGTCCTCAAGAGCAGTTCTCTCAGAGTGGATGTAAATATCCATTGTGAAGAGCACAGAGGCATCTCTTATCTGGGTATTAACCTCTGGCCTGCCCTGGCTTACAGTAAAGCCCATATCCTTGAACTGTTCAAAGCCCTGCAGGCATTGCTCTACGCGCAAGACAACAACCTGTGCAAGCTCACTTTCAATATCCGGCTTTCTCGGCATGAATGTTTCATCCTCGTAGAGGAGGCAGCTCAGTATTATCTCGTTGCCTGCATACGGAATGGCTGCAACATGCTCTGGTTTTCTCACAGCATAGCCGCCATTAACACCCAGGAGATTAACAGCGGTCCATGCTGATGACTCAAAGCAAGACTGTATGAATGACTCCATTGCCTTCTTGCCAAGGTCTTGCCTCTGGCTAGCAAGCTTAGACTCTTCAATACCCTTACCCTTACTCATGCCTGAAGTGTAGAAGAAGAGTGCGGTGACGATCAAGAGCATAAGCCCAATAACTATGAAGATTGAGATCTGGGCGGATTTGCTTGGGAGGGGCTTTTTAATCATGGTATTACCCCAAACTCATAGGAAGCAGAGAGAGGTGTCTGTGGATCAGGGTGATCTGTTGTAATCACGTTTCCTGCCTCATCCACAAGCTCTGCATATACCCTGTAGCTGCCAGGCTCGCTAATTTTCACATTCTTCTGGTCAAACAGACCATCTAGCCCGAGCAGTGAGTTCTTCTCCACAGAAGTCTCCCTCTTATCAATGATTGTTATGTAATCCTGCCAATTACCCTTGCCTTGCTCCTTCTGGATCTTAATATTGAGAAGCCCGCTAATCGTAGTTGTTCCAATGTTAACAAGCTTTGATTGATGCTTCTGTATCAGGGCTTGATATGCATTGAGGCGGCCTGCACCGATGTAATGGTCAGGTCTTATCGGGTCTGAGTATTTTTTCAGTAAACTCCTCACCTGCTCTGTGTTAAGCCCAGGGTTCTTCGAGAGAAGCAGGCCTGCAACACCTGAGACAAATGGGGCTGACATTGATGTGCCTGTCATTAGATAGTAGCCCGACTTATCACTAAAAACGCCTGTGTAAGGGACTGTTGAGGCTATATCCTCACCTGGGGCTGCAAGATCAACCCATGAACCGTAGTGAGAACCAACAGGTGGTTTATACCATCTCTTGTCATTATTATTTGTTGCTGCTACTGCAATCACATTCTCATATCCAGCAGGATATGCTTTGGTATCTCTGTCAAGATTCCCTGCTCCTGCAACCAGCACCCTTTTATCAGCATTAGCATCATCTATCGCCTCCTTAACTAACATAGAGGGATAGGAGTAGTACGCAAAACTCATGCTTATAATATCTGCCTTGTTGTAAATTGCATAATATATCGCCTCAAGAATATAGTTAGTCTCCATATCTCCGTGGTCATTTGATACCCTTAACGCCATGATCCTGCAGCTAGGACATGTTCCTGCAATCCCCTCAGCATTATTAGTTGTTGCTGCTGCAATCCCTGCACAATGAGTACCATGACCAAACTTGTCAGTTGGTTTATTATTGTCTGCAAAAAAGTTGAATCCGGCAATATCATCAACATAGCCATTCCCGTCATCATCAACACCATTAGCCTCAATCTCATTAGGATTACGCCACATATTACCCATTAGATCAGGATGATCATAGAACACACCAGTGTCAATAATCGCTATAACTACCTTATCCGAGCCAAGAGTAATACCCCATGCTGGCTCTGCCTGTATCTTCCTAAGACCCCATTGATGCCCTGCTTTGTATAAAGGATCATTAGGTTGATATGTAAGGTAGGCTATATAGTTTGGCTCTGCATACTCGACATTGGGATGCGCATCTAACTCAGCTACAGCTCGCATAACATCAGCATCCCTGATTTTTACTAGTTTAATATGATCGAGACCTTTCGACAAGTAATACGGTGGTAAGGTAGCCCCAAAGTCTGCCTTAAACACATCCTCAACATAAGAAGCCTCATGCCTTGCAAGCAAGGCCTGCAGCGAAGGGCTATTTGAGGAGAGTGCAGACCCCGAGGTAGCTGAGGCAGCAGGCTCAATAGTGGTGCCTTCCTTAAGCTTGATCAGTATCTCGCCTGGGACATAATCAGGCCTCTCCTCAAGGGCAGCGTAGCCATAAGAGAAGTTACTAACTGCTCCGCAGGCATAGACCTTGCCCATGCCAGAGTCTGCGCTATGAGTTACTGCCTTGATCCTGCACACAATCTCAGTAGCATAACCGCTGCGCAGCACTAGAGGATGTGGAGAGCACGCACTAGTAATGTCATCTCCATCAAGCTCAACCTTGACATCGCTACAAAGCTCCTCGGGCCCATTCACCTCAACAACAAGAACAAGCCTGATGAAACCGCATTCCTCAGTTGATGCATAAGCCTCTGCCTGCCCTGAATCTGCCGCAGTCTCAGTCAGGGTGATCTGCTCATCAACAGCATACCTATCCTTCAATGTCGCAACCCGGATATAACCGGCAGTAACCTTGGGTGCTGGCTTGCCACCCCCTCCGCAGCCTGAGAGAAATAGTGTTGTTATTACAATGATGATAACGCCAACGTAAGCAATATTTAAGTGGGAACTCTTCCTATGGTCAGGAGCCCTCATCTTAACCCACCTCACTCAACACATGAGACTTCCTTTACAGTCACCTTTATTGTCCAGCCGCACTCCTTCCTGCAATCAAGGTCAGGCCCTGAGTCACAATCCTTATACCCATCAGGCTCGTTGCATGCCCTAAGCTCATGCTTATACTCACAGTTGGACTCGCCTGAGCTTTGACATACGCCGCTTCTCTTCACCATAATCTCAGAGTCGCTGATCTCCTCATAGCAGTCATAACAGTCACTGTCTCCATTGCAGGCCTCCCTGCTACACTCCCTTGTAGGCAGTTCCTCTCCAGCCTCGCTTAACTGCGCCTGTAGGTCATGCAGCCTTGATAGCTGGACCCTTGCACCGCTAATTATAGAAGAGCTTGACCTCATCTTCTCATTGCCTTCATAGTCATAGAGTATAACCTCGCCTTCCCCAGTAATCTCAAGAAGGCATGCCCTGCCTGCCTCATCACAGTAGTAGTGCTGGCTGTCTTTAGAGACAACATCGCCTGGGCTCCCCCCTTTACAGTACTCAGAGGGGTCATCAACCTCTAGGGTATCTGAGGCATCTAAGGCCTCAAGTGCATTGACCAGGATAAGCCCTGCAAGAACAAGCCCTGTAAGCACGGTTAAGAGAATTATACTGCTGTTCTTCATTCTATCACCTGCTAGTTTAATGGTTTATCTATTTTAAGGTGATGTATAAATATATTGCTATATTTTGTTTTTAGTTGTTGGTCTTGCCCCACCCAATCTCAGCAGCAGGCTCCCGCCCTGTCCACCCCCGCCCAGCGATATCGCCAAAGGCACTGTAGGCCAGCTAACAACCAGCGGGGATATGCCCCAAGACCAACTTATCTGACAGCTTAGCCTTTCTCACCCCTCAGAACTTTCCCAGCCGATAACTAAAAGCCAAGAACCAACAACCAATAACTAATGACCACTAACCAATTACCAAGAACAAATAGCCAAGAGCTAACAGCTACTTGCTTCCTTTCAGCTTTGTCATCACAGCCTTCTCGCTCACAATCGAAGAATTTCCGCTTGGGTCCTCTATTATTATCTTGAGCTCATCCTGACCCCAGACAGCGCGGTTGATCTTCTTGAGGAGCTTGCGGGCCTGTTTTTTCTTTGTCTCATCATCCTCATCCTCAATGCTTGACCCGATCTGCTGCTTGACCCTCTCGATTATGCCCTCAACATTGGTGATGTAACCGTTTGATGCAATTGCAGGCTCAATAGTGACAACTCGGGGAATCTTAACAGTTGCCTGGCTTGACCTGACAACCCGGATCTTCATATCCTCTTCTCCGCTCACATTTATCTCATATCTGGAAGGGGCATGCTCCTCAACGCACTCAACATCAGACTTATGATAGTTACAACTAGAGCAACTCATTGAGAAGAGGTAAACCCTACCAAAATAGGGTATGTCGCACTCAGCCTCTGTAAGGGCCAGGGTCTTTGAATGGCACATCGGGCACTGCTGCCCTGTAAGAACATCGGCCTTGCCTGAGCACTTATCTTCAGAAGCCTCTGCTTTGACCTCACCACTCATAATGCCAGGACATTAATGAGAATATAAATAGTTTTTGGCTAAATCTTCCCGCCTAAACTAGCGGGCAGCATGTTGACCAGAACATAATCCCATAGGTAGGGGGCTATGATAACAAGCGCACCCACTATAAGCACATGAACCTTACGCTCACCTATCCTTGTATGCGGGGCAATTGATGCTGCACCCGTAATCTTTAACATTGCAATAATGCCTATAAGGATTCTGACAATCATCTGAACCCAGAATGAGGCGGTTATATGGAGATTAAGGAGTCTGAATACATACTCTATATTCATGCTTATAAACACGAAGAGCATGGTAACAGGCAATGCGTGCAGACCATGCCCAAGCCAGCCAAGGCCGCTCTCATCAGCGTGCACAAAGAATAGCTCTACTAGGCCAATAATGCCCCCCATGACGAGTGCGGGGATTATTACAAACACGGGTGCTGCTACTGCCTCAACTGCCATAAGCCATCCTTAGGGCAGCAACTATTTAACCTTTTCTTGTCACTTAAAGATAGAGATACGCAGTAATGCATCTCAGCAAAGCTTTTTAATCACATCCAGAACCCAGGCTCCAATGCTAGGGATATCAAGCAGCTGGTATGCTGCACAGGGCAAGACGGTATATGAATCAGTCAAGGCAGCCAATGGGCTTGGTTTCAGGCTTGTTGAGCTTGGGGCTGCACACCGCTTTGAAGAGAGGGTGTTTGATACAGTGAAGCAGGTAAAGCATGATTTTCCTGACATGCTCTTCACTGTCCACAGCTACTTCCCGCCGATATTCAGAGAGCCGGTCATGATCAACATATGCAAGGGGCTTACGCCAGAGAACAGGAAGGCATTTGACAGCCTCTTTAAAGCAGCATCCATTGTCAGGGCAGGGATTGTCAGCATGCACTCAGGCACACTTACAGACTACGAGGCATGCGGCGAGGACAAGCAAATGAAGGGCATGATTGCGTTTAGGCAAACTAAAGGCATTGAGCATGACCTTGGGCTTAAAAATGCCTGTTCCTCATTGCAATACTGCCTCAGGCTTGCAGGTGACTATGGCATTAAGCTGTGTATAGAGAACCTCCCTAACCCTAAAACTGTGTTGCTCTCCAAGGTAGAAGACTTTAGTAGCATGCT
>PEYS01000133.1 GCA_002763335.1 Candidatus Woesearchaeota archaeon CG08_land_8_20_14_0_20_47_9
TTCGGACTCAAAAGTTCTCGCCCTAAAGCGCGAGCTACCCACGAACTTTTGAGTATTCAAAGTTTTCATCAGTAAAAAACCAAGACCAATGGCTAATCACCAAGGACTGAGGTTGCCAAGGGCTAGTACCGCTGGCTTACCCCTTCATCTATCGCGTTGTTGTTATCGCTGAGCACCAGGTATTCGTATGCCTTGTTCAGTACAACTATTGCCCTGGGTATGTCTGCAACCCTGAGAGAACCTGTGCTTTTCCACTGTTCTGTCTTCTTGTCCTTGTAGCACCTGGTAAGCTGTATGCTGTTCCAGGTGCCCTTCTCGCTCTGGTTTGCCCATATGGCAATGCTTATTGCCCCGGCTCTAAATCTCTTTTCAGGCCTTGTTGCGCCTGGGTTCAGGTTCGCTCCAGCCCCCTTCACATCTACACTCCTGTTTAAGTTCCTAACTCCTGTCGCGTTATAGCTTTGCGCCTCCATTTTTCATCCCCCCTTGCTCTTCGCTTCTTGTTTCAACCCCGGCTCGGGGCGGGTTATTTACTTTAGAGTAGCGCATACTTTAAATAGCTTGCGTGCAGGGATGTCCAGTGGGGAGTGGGGCGTGGGATTGGGTTTGGGTTTCAATTGTAACCACAGGGTACAAAGAATTCCTGATTGACAACTGTCAAAGCCATCTTAAATATAGAGCCTTGGCAGGTGAGGCGTAACTTTACAGCTAGCCGACCAGTGTAAAGTTACGCTTCTACGCATAAGCGTGGTATAAATGCCTGTTGCTTATAAACCTTTTTGGCAAAGCTTTTTTAGCTGTTTGCTAATACGGGCCTTGCCATGATGCTCAAAACCCATCTTGCCTTTGCTCTCCTATGCTGGATTACTGTATCTGCAGCGCTGCCAGATACTGTGTCGAGGAGTCTGGTAGGTCTCTCTCTTGTCCTTCTGGCTTCAGTAGTTCCTGATATTGATTCCCATAAGTCCTTTGTAGGCAGGCTTGCAAGGCCGTTGTCAGATGTTATTGAGGGGTTTGCACAGCATCGGGGGGTACTCCACTCCATGCTGCTGCCCTCTGCTGCATGTTTCGCCCTTATAATAGCAGGATATAAGCAGCTTGCATTCCCCCTCTTCCTTGGCTACTGTTCCCATATAATTGCAGATGCCTTGACAAGTGAGGGCGTAGCCCCTTTCAGCCCAATATCAGGGCTTCGCATCCATGGTTTATTCTCAACTGGTGGCCTTCTTGAGTATGTTGTTTTTGTTTCCCTCGTTGTTGTAAAC
>PEYS01000179.1 GCA_002763335.1 Candidatus Woesearchaeota archaeon CG08_land_8_20_14_0_20_47_9
CCTCGCTTTGACACGGCGAATTTTTAGACTCAATTTTCGCCCTAAAGGGCGAGCTACCCACGAACTTTTGAGCATTCAAAGTTTTCTCTGCAAAATATTTAAAAGGACAGACCATCCAGCAGTAATCATGGAGGGAGTTATTGCTACTGGATGCGACTTTTTAGATGAGCTGCTTGAGGGTGGCTATGAGCCAGATGTTGTAACAACAGTATTCGGGCCCTCTGGCTCAGGCAAGACGAGCATATGCATGTGCGCAGCAATAGCCAGGGCAGCTGAGAAGAAGGTCATCTACGTGGACAGTGAGGGGGGCTTCTCTGCCGCAAGGTTTAGACAGCTCTGCAGGGATCCGGAAAGGGTGATCCAGAGGATGGTGTTTCTCAAGCCAGCCAGCTTCAAGGAGCAGGAGGATGTGTTTGAGAGGCTTCCAAGGCTGATATCAGACAAGATAGGACTTGTCATTGTGGACACAATCTCCATGCTCTACCGCCTAGAGCTGGGTAAGGAGGATGATGTCAAGACTGTTAATCGTGCTTTAGGGGCTCAGATGGGGCAGCTTATGAAGATTGCCAGGAAGAAGATGATACCAGTCATTGCAACAACGCAGGTCTACTCAAGCTTTGAGGAGAAGAACAAGGTAAACCTCGTTGGGGGGGATATTGTAAGGTACAGCAGCAAATGCTTAATAGAGCTACAGGTCATAGACTCCTACAAAAGGGCGATACTGAAAAAGCACCGCAGCCTGCCAGAAAAGGAGATTGACTTCGAGATAAAGCAGGATGGGCTGTACAAGAGGGAGAAAACAGGTGAGAGAAAGGGAAGATCATCAGGGGCGATAAGGCTGTTCTGACGTGACGCCCCCGGCAGACGAATAAATGCTAGGGCTGAAGATTCGATATGAGAATGACCGCTCTATGGCAAACTATTTAAATCAGCCCTTCGTAACATGCCCTGTAGGATGGGTGCTTAACTCTCGCAGCTTGTGAGGAAAGTCCGCCCACAGCAAGAGGCCACTCCTGTAAGGGAGTTCCAGAAATGGAAGGCAACCACTCAGAAACGACACGGCCGCCAGAACAGGGATGATAAGGCGAAGTCTCAAGCGATTGAGGCGAGTTAACCCTTTGACGTCTCTGGCGGATGCGATGAAACGGTGAGCCCTGGCTTGTGCAAGTCATAGCACGCTTAGTTTAATGTTAAGATGGCCGTCAGCATTTGCTGGGCCTTACAGAAGGCGGCTTATGCCCATCCTACAATCCTTACTGGAAACTTTGAATAATCAGCGCAGCTGGTTATCAAAGCCCTCTACTTTAAAAGAATGGAAGCTGACTCAGAATGGGAGACGCAAAGATCAGGATGCCCTCATCACAGGGCGGCCTTGTAAGGTATTTTGACGAGTACAAGAGCAAGATAGAGCTGAAGCCAGGAACAGTAATCGTGCTGGCAGTCATCGTGATACTTATCGAGCTCCTGCTCCACGCACAGCTGGGCTAGTAGGCTGGTGCTAGTAACAAGAGGGGGTGAAGGCTTGTTCAGCGGAATAAACAAGAAGGCCCTCGAGGCTGCTATGAAGCAGATGGGTGTAAAGCAGCAGGCCCTTGAGGCAGAGAGCGTGGTAATAAGGCTCAGGGACAAGGAGCTTGTGTTTATAAGCCCTGAGGTTATGATGATAAGCATGGGTGGCCAGGAGAGCTTTCAGGTTGTGGGCAGATTCAGCGAGCGCCCAAGGCTAAGGAGTTATGAGCCTTCAGAAGAGGATGTTGCCCTCGTAGTAGAACAGACAGGGGCCTCAAAAGAGGCTGCTATCAAGGCTCTTGAGGATCATAAGGGAGATATTGCCGCTGTTATCCTCGATCTTAAAGAGGGAAAATAACCATGCTTTAACAAAGATTTAAAAGCCCGAAGAACCACTAAGAGCCATATGGAGGAATTCCATCAGGCCTTAGAGGATGCGCACCGCAGCATCAGGATTGCAGACCACCTGATATCTGTAACATACCCGATGGTGGGGGATAAGAAGCTCTTCATATCCATCCTCAGAAACATCTTTAACGCCTTTAAATGCTGCGTTGACGCCCTGGTATTCTATGATGAAAAGAGGGGCTCGCCACTGTCTGTAGGGGGAAGGGCCTCCTTTGAAGAGAGGCTCAGCCTCTTCTCCATAAACCTGACAGCAAGGTACAATATCAGCCCAGCTTTCGCAAAACTTATAAATGAGATCAGAGAGATATTATTGGAGCATAGGAAAAGCCCTGTTGAGTTCGTAAGACACAATCGCGTTATAATATGCTCAGAGAGCTATAAGCTCAGGGTTCTCTCAGAGGCACAGCTAAAGGAATACATACGGAGAGCGAGGGAGCTTATGCAGACAATAGCAAGGTGCGTGACATAGAACATGGGCAGCAAGGATAACCTCGAAGAGGCTAGGGAGGAGCTAAAGAGGGCTGACCACCTTATATTCGTAAGCCTGAAATACACGCGAACAGTTGACGTGATAAGAAGTGTTATTGAACGCCTGATAGCCAGCCTTAACTTCATGATAGATGCTCTTCTCGAGCTGGCAAAGGAAGGAGGACTGATAGACAGCATGCCACAGAATAATGGGCTGAAATGCAGCGTGCTGAGGGCAGAGTTTAAACACCCTGAGATTGCAGATATGCTCTCATTCTACACCCTTCTGCGCAAGATCAGCCGGGCCGATTACAGGAAGCGGGAGGAATACAGGAGGCATGTCACCATGACTGCTGTTACAGAGGACGGGCCTGTTGATATAAGCATTGACGTTATAAAGGAGTACTATGAGAAGGCCCTCAGCTTTGCTGAGTTTATCAGCCAGCTTATCAGCCCAGTAGAAAACCCACAGTGATAGGACACCACTCAGAAGTTAAGACAATTATTTAAATAGATTCTTTGTTAATGGCCTGATATGCCTGAATTTGAAAAGAGACTGGGATATCTCACAATAATCTCCTTGTCCATAAGTTCGATACTCGGCACAGCCATCTTCTTCGGTCCTGCAATAGGGGCGCACTACTCTGGCAAGGCCTCAATAATCGCCTGGATAATTCTTGGGGTTTTCACAACCTATATAAGCGCCTGTTTCGGCGAGCTTGTCTCAATGTTCCCGAAGGCGGGGGGCATATACGAGTTCACAAAGCAGACCTATGGGAGGTTTATCTCCTTCATAGCTGGATGGACTGCATGGGTTGTGGGCAATATCACGACAGCAGTGCTCGTTGTTGCCGCAACAGACTTCCTTGTCAGCGACCCAAGACTAAAGGCCACAAAGCTTATCTTAAGCCTCTCATTCATACTCCTGCTGAACATCGTTGCCTATCTCGGGGTTGAGATGAGCGCAGCAATTGTTGTTGTATTCGCATTCATAACCCTCTTCGTGATCAGCTCAATAATCATAAGAGGGCTTTTCCTGATTGACATAAGCAATCTGCTGCCAATAATACCATCAGGGGGCCTAATACCTATTCTGCCCCAGATATTCATCACCATCTTCTTTATTGCAGAGACCTTCTTCGGGTGGGAGGGCGCAGCATATCTCTCAGAGGAGACTAAGAACCCGGAGAGGGTGATACCGAAGGCGATTGTCACAGCCAACATCATAATCGCCATAATGGCCGTCCTCCTAACCATCGTCTTCCTGAGCCTTGTGCCTTTGCAGGGCGCAGCCAGTGCAGATGCCCCGCTTGCAGGGCTTGCAGGGATACTCTTCGGCAGCCAGGGCATAAGGCTGGTGGCAATAGGCATATTCCTCACCTTCATGGGATCAGCTGCAGGAGGCGTTATAACCATGCCCAGGCTTGTGCTGGCGCTTGCAAGAGACAGGCTTTTTCTCGGCCAGTTCAAGGCAATACACCCCCGCTTCAAGACCCCATACAAGGCAATCATATTCCAGACTATTATCTCAATGATAATCGTCGCGATATGCTTCGGGCAATACAGGCTAGTGCTAAGCCTCCTCGTGCCTCTCGCCCTCGTGATGTACACGCTCGCAATAATGAGCGTCCCCATACTCAGGATAAAGAGGCCAGAGCTCAACAGGCCGTTTAAGGCTCCATTTGGAGAGACAGGACCGGTAATATCAGCCCTCTTCTTCCTCGCACTTATAGCCTTATGGGTCTGGGGGGAGCCGAACGCCTTTAACATACTAAAGCTGAGCCTCTCGTTCATAATGATGGGCTTCCCATTGTACTTCCTCGTTGAGCTCTACTATGATCCGAAGGCGATCACAGAGGTAAGCGACGTATTCGCATACTTCACACTGATAACAGAGCCCCTCTCGCTCCCCCAGCGTGTGAGGGAGGAGATATTCGTATTACTGGGGGATATAAGGGGCAAGACAGTGCTCGAGGTTGGCTGCAGCGTTGGCACCCTCACACTCCAGCTTGCGCACGAGGTAGGCCCTCACGGCATAATCTACGCAACAGACTTCTCAAAGAACGAGATGAGGATCACGAGGAAGAGGCTGGCCCTCCAGGAGTGGGCATCTGAAACCCGTGGCCACGGAATTGTGAGGCTACTCCATGATGAGGATCAGACAAGGCGCATACACCCCTCAATAACCTATGCTGACGCCATTGTCTCTGTAGGGCTTCTCAGTTATATACAGGATGTGAAGAAGGTGCTCATGGAGGCTGCAGCTATCATGCCTGCAGGGGGGAAGCTCTGCTTTGTCGAATACGGCGACTTCTTCCACATCATACCGAATGTGGAATGGCTCGCCAACAACAGCACAGTAGAGTCCATATTCAGGGAGTGCGGCTTCTCAGTGCAGGTAATAAGGAAGAAGGGATTCTTCTGGAACTACATATTCATATACGGCATGAAGTACACCAGGGATGTGCCGTTTATATAGGAAAACCTTGAATGCACTCGGCTTCGCCTTTACGGCTCGCCTCGGCATTCAAGGTTTTCCGAAATATTATTAAAATCCCCCTCTTCTCAACCACTTATGCTACTCGAAAACCTGAGCAACTCGCTTAAAAACACCCTGAAGAGGATTGCAGGCTCATTGTTTGTGGATGAAGCCCTTATAAACGATCTTGTGAGGGACATACAACGCGCCCTGCTCAGATCAGACGTGAATGTAAGGCTCGTCCTTGACCTCACAACCAAGATCAAGGAGAGGGCGCTGCATGAAGAAGCACCTGGAAGGCTCTCAAAGAAGGAGCAGCTCATCAGCATAATCTACGAAGAGCTGGTTGGCTTTCTCGGAGAGGAGGAGCATGCAATCGAGATCACCAAGAAGCCAACAACAATCATGCTTGTAGGCCTCTTTGGAAGCGGCAAGACAACGACAGCTGCAAAGCTAGGCAAGTACCTTGCAAAGAGGGGCCATAAGGTGGCGCTGCTCCAGACAGACGCCTACAGGCCTGCTGCCTACGAGCAGCTGAAACAGCTTGGCAGGGCTGCTGGTGTTGATGTTCTTGGCAACCCAAAATCAAAGGCCGCCCTTAATATCTACCGCGAGTTCGAGCCAGAGCTGAACAAGTATGACGCAGTTATAATAGACACTGCAGGCAGGGACGCCCTCTCAGACGAGCTTATTGATGAGCTGAACAGGCTTGCAAGGGCTGCAAGGCCTGATGAGAGGCTTCTTGTTTTAAGCGCTGACATTGGCCAGGCTGCTGATGCCCAGGCAAGGGCATTTCATGAGAGCTGTGATGTTACAGGCGTGATTATAACAAAGCTTGACGGCACAGCCAAGGGCGGAGGCGCACTTGCAGCCTGCGCAGTCACAAAGGCCTATGTGCGCTTTATAGGCCTTGGCGAGAAGATAGATGACTTTGAAGGCTTCAGCCCAGAGGGCTTTGTAGGCAGGCTCCTCGGCATGGGTGACATTGAGGCATTGCTTGAGAAGGCGAAGGGGGCGATTGCTGAGGGCGAAGTCGAAGACCTGACAAAGAGAATCAGCAGGGGCCAGTTCAACCTCATTGACCTCTATGAGCAGATGCAGGCAATGAGTAAGATGGGGCCGCTAAACAAGCTTATTGACATGATCCCAGGCTTTGGACAGATCAAACTCCCAAAGGATGCCTTGCGGGTTCAGGAGGGCAAGCTAAAGAAATGGAAATTCATCATGGACTCAATGACAAGGGAGGAGCTTGAAAACCCTGAGAAGATAAACACCTCAAGAATAGAGCGCATTGCCAAGGGCTCAGGGGCAAGCGCAGCAGACATAAGGGAGCTTATCAAACACTACAGGCAGAGCAAGAAGCTGATAAAGATGATGAAGGGCATGGATGAAGGCTCAATGCAGAGGATAATGGAGCGTGTTGGTATGAAGGGGGGGATTTGATAACTCAAAAGTTCGTGGGT
>PEYS01000035.1 GCA_002763335.1 Candidatus Woesearchaeota archaeon CG08_land_8_20_14_0_20_47_9
AAACCCCGCGTAAAGCGCGGGGTTTATTTTTGATCACACCAGAAATTCCGATTTGCAAATCGGAATTTCTCAGCGTTTCCAGATTAGTCTTCCCACCAGTCTGAGACTGGTGGAAAGATAATCTTTGTAAGGCGTGCATTCAGGGTTTATAATGATTTCTGGTGTTCAGGCGATGATTTTCCGGTCACGTTTACAGTTAGTGCGAAAATCTAGGCAAGAATCCGCTTGTCAAGAGTGAGATCGCTACTTTAGGCAGGTAGCGTTGAGCGGCGGAAGGAGAAGAATTAAGTCCTAAGTTCTCTTCACCTCTAGGATTCCAATAACCAAAACTAACAGCCAGTTGCATTAGCCAAATATTTATAAAGCCTCCCCCTGCCCTAGGCCTGGGCGGGGATGCCGGAGCGGCCAAACGGGACAGGCTTAGGACCTGTTGGCTTAGTGCCTGCGAGGGTTCGAGTCCTTCTCCCCGCATTAAGATGCAAGAGAAGAACACCCCTACCTGTTCTGGATAAGCGTGGCATTCCAGCTCATCTCTGCACTTGCCTTTGCAATTGCTGCAACAGGGTTGCTTTTGTCATCAGGTTAAGTCGCAGACCAGTGGAAGGTTACGCTTCCATATCCTCAAGATCTACAGAGCTATTCTTCTCAACAGCCTTCTTTACTGTCAGCTCTGCATCCTGCAGCTGCTTTGTGCAGGAGTCTGCAAGCTTTAAGCCTTCCTTGAACTGGGCCATCATCTCTGATAAGCTTAAACTTCCACCCTCTATATCTGAGACTATCTTTGCAAGCCTCTCCATTGAATCTTCAAATGATGCTCCTTCCATTTGTACCACCTTTCTCCTGTAGCTTAATAATTATCTATCATTATTGAGATTGTCCATTTTTAGACAGCCTCTGATATCAATGGTGTCTAGGTTTTGACGATATCGACGTCAGAAAACTTTGAACCCGAGGGCGAGTTAGGAAGTCGAGGTGTTCAAAGTTTTCTTATCCAATCACTTCCTTTACATTAAGCTTTAGTCTGCCCTCTGCCAGGGTTGCATCAACCTCTGCCCCCTTATCGGTTTGCTTTGAGCTCGTTATTACCCTGCCCTTTGAGCTTAGTATCGAAAACCCCCTCCTAAGAACCTCTTTTGGATTTAATGCTTCAAGTCTGCCACTTAATGCCCTAACCTCCTTCCTGAGGTGCTCTATCCTGTTAGCAGTCTCTTTTAAGAGCCCTGATCCAAGGTCGTCAACCTGCTGTTTTTTCTCAACAATAATGCTTATTGTGCCCCGCACAAAGAGCTGTTTCAGGCTTGTTAGGCGATCCAGCAGTTCGAGAGAGGTAGGTACTGCAAGCTCTGCAGCAGCAGAGGGCGTTGGGGCGCGCAGATCTGCAACAAAGTCAGCTATTGTGAAGTCTGTTTCATGGCCTACTGCTGCTATGACTGGCTTTTTTGAGGCAGCAATCGCCCTTGCAAGATTCTCGCTGTTAAACTCCCACAGGTCCTCAAGCGAGCCGCCACCCCGGGCGATTATTATCACATCCACTTCATCAATGCGGTTAAGAAGCCTTAGGGCTGATATCAGCGTCTCTGCTGCACCTGCGCCCTGGACAATGGCAGGGGCAACTATGACCTTTACGCAGGGGTATCGTCTTGAGATGACATTTCTTATGTCCCTGACCACTGAACCTGTTGGCGAGGTGACGATGCCTATTGTCCCTGGGTAGCGCGGAATTGGCTTTTTCCTTGCAGCCTCAAACAGCCCTTCTGCCCTCAGCCTCTCCTTTAGTTTAAGAAACTCTAGGTAGAGGCTGCCTAAGCCCTTAGGCTCGATTGATGTTGCGATAAGCCTGTAAGCACCCCTGGGCTTGTATACTGAGATGCTCCCCTGGACAATCACGTGCATGCCCTGCTCTGGCTTAAATTGTATAAGCCTCGCCTCTGTTCTGAACATGATGCAGTCAAGGAGGCTCTCCTCATCCTTTATTGAGAAATAGACATTGCCTGATGAGTGGAAGTTTATATTTGAAACCTCGCCGCTGACCCGTATGTATCTCAGCAGGCTGTTCTTTTCAAGAATAAGCTTTATGCGGTTTGTAACCTCGGTTACTGTGTAGATTGTTGGCTCATGCTTATCATTTTCTTTGCCTGCCAGTTCTTGGCTGCAATCATCATAATAATCAGTAAGGTTTCCAAGTTGCTTGTTTGTTTTTTTGTTCAAATGGATCACTGACTCTTTCTGTTATTACTCAATTTTCGCCCCGGGTTTAAAGCCCCGCCCTTTAGGGCGAAAATTGAGTCCGAAAATCTGCGTGTCAAAGCGAGGGGCGTGAAAGAGCAGATTTTCGTTACCTCCTAGGTTGGTAACATTAGCGCCTATACCCAAGATTAATGCCGGAATGTCGATATTTGATACCCCTCTTTGCTCCAGGTCCCACACAAGCTGCTCAAAGTAAGATACTCCTGTTGACATATTCTGTGCCAATTCTTTTATTGGGACAATTTCTATACCTGCGTCAATAATCCCTAAATTATGAAAAATCGTCATTTTTGCACATACGTTATAAATCATAAAAGAATATTTGCCAAATTGAACTTCTACCCCTAACTTATTCTTCACGAAATCCATGTCCCTATATGGAGGATTTTTAGTCTGACTAGGTGTATAACCATTCACATAATATCTTGCTGGATAGTTACAAGTAATCTTATGATTTTTCCAACCCATGCTTAGAAATTCTTTTTTGAATGCTTTATTCATTGAAATAGGGCTATATAACATGGCCCCAAGCATTGTTTTTTCTTTGCTCTGTTTGCTCAAATGCCGGCCAGCATTAATTTTGGCAATCACCGTATTAATCTCTTCAAATTCTTTCATGTAACGCTTCTTTATAACTTCCTCACCCCTGTTAAATGAGTAAACTGCCAGTATTCTCATATTCTATTTACCTCCAATCCATTCCTTTGGAATCTTTGATACTCTTTCTTTCCCTGTTGGTTGATAAACTGGTTTGGTTAATAGTCTAATTTTCAAAGTCCCAGAAAAAAGGCTGTTTATCCTGTCTTTTGATATTTGAATGTATGTTCCTTCTTTCTCACTACCTGCCACCTTTCTATTGTGAAGCAGACCTGCTATGAGGGCACTCCCAACGCCACTGAAAGGGTCGTATACCCATTCGTCTTCGTTGGTTAGTGCCAACACACACCTTTCTACTAGTTCTACTGGGAATTGACAAGGGTGTATTGTCTTCTCTGGGTGATTTGCCTTAACATTAGGTATTTCCCAAATCTCTTTTTCCCAGTCTTCTGCAACCTTTCCCCAGAAATCAGATGGATTCTTACCCAAAGGATTTCCAGATGGCAGTCCCTTGTTTTTTCCCTTCCAGTTTCTCTTTCCAGGATATTTTGATGGAACTCTTACGTTATCTAGATTAAAAGTATACCTATCAGATTTGGTAAACCATAAAATAGTTTCGTATCGCCCTGAGAATCTTCTTTGAGCATGCAACCCATGGCCAAAATGCCAAATTATTCTATTCCTTAATTTTAACCCTTCATCCTTGAACATATTATAATAATAAACATCTAATGGGAACAACTCTCCATCATTAACAAAATTTCCCACCTCCCAACACAAGCTGCCTTCTTCATGAAGTGTTCTGACCAATTCCTTGATAATTCTCTCCTGCACTTTGAGGTAATTCATAAAATTGGTTCTTTTTTCATACACCTTTCCGATATTGTATGGTGGAGATGTAATAATCAACTTAAAAACACTATCCGGAATGGTTCTTAAGAAACCATGAGTGTCTCCATGATACAGCACAATCTTTGCATCTCTTGAAAAATTACCTTCTACGGTTGGTGCATGTGATTTATGAAAAAATAGTTTAGCTTGTACCATAGGCTTATGTTCAGCAATGCGAGCTTTTAAATCTTACTGTAAGGTAGTCATCAACTTCTTTAGTTTTGGCTACTTCGTCCTCTATTAGGGCAATATACATTACGTCTGCTTCAGGGTCATATCGTATTCTCATTTTATGAAAAAGGAGGTTATAACCTTTATATACTTTTCTTTCACATAAACCACTTTTAGGGTTCTTCCATTGAGCTTCTTCACAACATAATACTTATGGTCTTTAAAGTATCACCCCACAAATATCTCATCCACCCTGCAGAGCACATCGCCGTATCTCGCTCTAGGCCTGTACCTGGCACTATCCACGCTTATCCGCTTGAGCTGCTGGAAAAATAGCCTGCTTATCGTGTCCTTGCTTAGGTCAACTGGCATGGTATCACCTCTCCGAGTTCTGTAACTAAGGTTCTTATCGCCCTAATAAGCAGAAGAGGCGTTTAAATACCTCACGCTCACGCCTGTCCAGTGGGGAGTGGAAGGCATGGCGCAAATCCTGGTTGTAAAAAATTCTTTGGTGAGCGGAGTCTCAGCTTACAAGTATCGGGTAGTAAAATATTTAAAATTGCTCATTCTTCTAGCCATCATGGAAAATGAAAACCATCTGATAAAGGAACGACTCAAAAAACTTGAAGAGCTTAGGGCTCAGAACATTAACCCCTACCCCTACTCCTATAAGCGCATGCATACCGCTGCAGAGCTGCATGAGAAGTATTCCAACTTAAAGAAAGACGAAAAGACGAAGGACAAAACAGGTGTTTGCGGGAGGATTATGCAGCTCAGGAGGATGGGAAAGGTAACCTTCATGCATCTGCTGGATGAGAGTGGAAAGATACAGCTGTATTTCAGAGAGGATGATCTTAAAGAAACGTATGGTGTCTTAAAGCTGCTTGATATAGGAGACTTCATAGGGGCTGAGGGTAAGGTCTTCACAACGAAAACAGGGGAACTTAGTGTCTGGATTGAGAAATTTGAGGTCCTCTGCAAGGCGTTTAGGCATCTACCTGAGAAGTATCATGGTATTCAGGATATCGAACTTAGGTACAGGCAGCGCTATCTTGACCTGCTTATGAATCCCGATGTGAAGGAGCTTTTCATAAAGCGTAGCAGGATAGTGAGGGCGATGCGCGAATTCCTTGACAGCGAGGGCTTTATGGAGGTTGAAGTCCCCATACTTCAGCCAATCTATGGGGGTGCAAAGGCTAGGCCTTTTGTCACGCATATAAACGAGTGGGATATGAAACTCTTCTTAAGCATCTCGCCAGAGCTTTATCTTAAAAGACTAATTGTCGGGGGCTATGAGAAGGTTTATACTATCTGCAAGAATTTTAGGAATGAGGGTGTTGACCAGAGCCATAATCCCGAGTTTACAATGATGGAGTGCTATTGGGCCTATGTTGACTATGAGGCTATTATGGAACTCACAGAGAGAATGGTTGAGTTTATCTGCAAACAGGTTCTGGGAACTACGGTTATATCAGTAAAAGGGGAGATGATTGATCTGAAAACTCCATGGAAACGCATAACCATGAAGGATGCGATAAAGACCCATCTTAAGATAGATGTTGACAAGCTTAGCGATGAGGCGTTAAGGAAGGTGCTTATAGACAACAGGATTGAATATGAGGGTGAGTTTTCCCGCGGCATAGCAATAATGGTATTATTTGAGGGACTTGTTGAGGACAAGCTCAGGGGGCCAGTGCATATAACAGATCATCCAAAGGAGTCCACACCCCTGTGCAAGCCCAAGCGGGGCAACCAAGAGCTCATTGAGCGCTTTGAGAGTTATATTCTAGGCACAGAATTCACAAACGGCTACTCTGAACTTAATGATCCTGTGCTGCAGCGCAGACTGCTGGAGGAGCAGGCTGAGCAGTTGAGGGGTGGTTCAGATGAAGCACACCCAATGGATGAGGATTTTATCCAGGCTATCGAGGTTGGAATGCCTCCCTGCGGTGGGCTTGGTTTGGGTGTTGACCGCCTTGTTGTTTTCCTTACAGGAGCAGAGGGCATAAGGGATGTTATATTCTTTCCGACTATGCGGCCTGAGGGGGATGGAAGCGAAACTGAGAGAGAACAGTAGTGAGCTTTGATGATAATATTGTCAAATGCCAGAGTTCAAATCCTTGAACTAGTGTTCAGTTTGTCAGCCGATCCCAACAACCTTCTCCCTTGACTTAGCACCTCTTACTATTGAGACCTTGCTCTTCTTCACCTTAAAGTAATCTGCAAGCACTTCAATAAGCTCCTTGTTTGCCCTGCCTCTTGCTGCAGGAGCCTTTACATAAACCCTTACTCTGCCATCTTCATCCCTGCAGACTTCATTCTTCTTTGCATTCGGGATGACTTTGATGTTGACAGTCTGCATTTCAATAACAAGGTAATTGTCCGACTATTTAAATACTCAAAAGTTCGTGGGTATAGCCCCGCCCTTTAGGGCGAGAACTTTTGAGTCCGAAAATCTGC
>PEYS01000171.1 GCA_002763335.1 Candidatus Woesearchaeota archaeon CG08_land_8_20_14_0_20_47_9
TAAAGCGCGAGCTACCCACGAACTTTTGAGCATTAAAAAATATTTTTTAATGCTATTACAATTTTTTTAATAAAGTTTTTATATAAGCCATGGTTTTTGGCTATATCTCTGAAAACTTTGAATAAGCTCGCGAGGGAGCTTATCCAAGGTTTTCAGCGTCGCGTATCGTCAAAACCTGACACCACCTAAATCAGGGGGCTTTGAATAATCCCTTGCAGGGGGTTATTCAAAGCCCTCTCTTTAAAAAGGACAGTGATTCGTGCCCAAGCGAGGTGCAAATAATGTGCGGGATTATTGGTTACAGAGGAGATAAGGACTCAAAGAGGATAGTTATTGAAGGCCTGAAGAGCCTTGAGTACAGGGGCTATGACTCCTGGGGGATTGCTACTGTGCTTAATGACAGGGTGGCGGTATTTAAAAAGGTTGGCAAGATCGGGGGGTTCTCAGCAGACCAGCTTAAGATGGAGGCAGGCAGGATTGCAATAGGCCACACAAGATGGGCAACACACGGCAATGTAACAGAGGCTAACGCCCACCCGCATGTATCATGCGATGGTAAAATTGCGGTTGTCCACAACGGGATAATCGAGAACTACCAGGAACTCAAGGCTGAGCTTAAGGATCACAAGTTCGTCTCGCAAACAGATACTGAGATAATCCCCCACCTGATAGAGGGCTATGTCAGAGAAGGGTATGGCTTTGTAGAGGCAACAAAGAGGGCTCTCTCAAGACTTGAGGGGAGGTTTGCAGTTGTTGCTGTCATGGCAGGTTATGATGGATTGATCGGGGCTCGTAGGGGCTCGCCTCTTGTCCTCGGCCTAGGCGGGGGTGAGAGGGAGTACTTCATAGCCTCTGACATCCCAGCATTTCTAAACCACACAAGGAATGTGGTCTTTCTAGAGGATAACGAGCTTGTTGTCTTGAACAAAGACTATCGGATCATGAATATAAAGACGGGAGAGGATATAAAGCGTGAGCCTCAGCACATTGACTGGGATGCTGCCCAGGCTGAGAAGGGTGATTACCCGCACTTTATGATAAAGGAGGTTCTTGAGCAGCGGGATACAGTAAGCAGGGCAATAAAACAGTCAGACGGAGAGATTATGGAGGTAGCTAAGATGCTTAATGACTCATTTGGCTCTTTCTTTGTGGCTTGCGGCACTGCAGGCAAGGTTGCCCTTGCAGGCACATACCTCTTCTCAAGGATAGCAAATAAACACGTTAACTTCTCAGTCTCATCAGAATTCCCGAACTACACGCACTTCCTCACAGACAAAACCCTCATGATTGTTGTCTCGCAGAGCGGAGAGACAGCAGACACACTTGAGGCAATGGATGCTGCAAGGGCCAAGGGTGTTAAGATTGTTGGTGTTGTGAATGTGATGGGCTCAACCATAACAAGGCAGGCAGACCGCTTCCTGCTTGTCAAGGCAGGCCCTGAGAAGTGCGTTGCCTCAACAAAGGCAACAACAGGCCAGCTAGCAATAGTAACGCTGCTCGCATACGCATGCGCAGGGCGCCTTGAAGAAGGCAGAGAGCTCCTGGAAGATGCCTCAGCCAAGATCAACGCCATACTCACAGAGGAGTATGTTGCAAATATAAGGGCACTTGCTGAGAAGATCAAGGGGTGGGAGAGCATGTACATTATAGGCCGAGGCCTAAACTATCCTATGGCCCTTGAGGCTGCAATAAAGGTGCAGGAGGTCTCATACATCCACGCAGAGGGATTTGCAGGCGGCGAGCTCAAGCACGGCCCGATCGCACTTATAAGCAACGGAACACCCTGCATTGTGCTGGTTGCCAATGACGAGACAAAGCCGGACATCCTGAGCAATGCAGTTGAGGTCAAGGCAAGGGGGGGCTTTATTATAGGCGTAGCCCCTAAGAACAACGAGGTATTTGACTTCTGGATTCCTGTGCCTGATGTGGGTAATGCCTCGCCAATCGTGAACATCATCCCGGTACAGATCCTAGCATACCACCTCGCAGTGCTGCGAGGCTGCAACCCTGACATGCCCAGAAACCTTGCAAAATCAGTGACAGTAAAATAAGGGTGATAACATGAGGGAGCTCTTTGGTACAGACGGCGTAAGGGGAAAGGCAAACACCTACCCTATTATTCCTGAGATTGCCCTGAGGCTTGGCAAGGCAGCTGCAGAGGCATTCAAGCAGAACATTGAGAACAGCAACGGCAAGAGGAGGAGCATAATAATCGGCAAGGACACAAGGCTCTCCGGTTATATGCTTGAGACAGCCCTCACATCAGGTATTACCTCAATGGGTGTTGACGTCCTCCTTGTAGGCCCTATGCCAACGCCTGCAATCGCCCACCTCGTAAGGTCATTTGCAGCAGATGCAGGCATAATGATCTCTGCATCGCATAACCCTGCCGAGGATAACGGCATAAAGTTCTTTGGAAGAGATGGCTTCAAGTTGCCTGATAAGGTCGAGGAGCAGATTGAAGAGCTTGCATTATCAAACAATATAAAGGGTGATCACATAACAGGCGGGCTTATTGGTAAGGCCTACAGGATCAATGATGCCTCTGGCAGGTATATTGAGTTCTCCAAGAGCTCTATTGACAACCTCTCCCTTAGAGGCTTAAAGATTGTGCTTGACTGCGCAAACGGGGCTGCTTACCTGATTGCGCCTAAGGTCTTCTCAGAGCTGGGCGCAGAGGTTATAGTGCTTAATGACAGGCCTGACGGCCTGAATATAAACCTCAACTGCGGAGCCCTACACCCTGAGGTGATACAGAAGGCTGTTGCTGAGCACAAGGCTGATATAGGCATTGCCCTTGACGGGGACGCTGACCGCGTGATACTGGCTGATGAAAACAGCAGCATTGTTAACGGCGATGCTGTTATGACAATGTGCGCCTACGAGCTTGACATGGCCGGAAGGCTTGCCAAGAAGACGGTTGTTGCAACAACCATGAGCAATATTGGTTTAGAGATCGCCCTCAAGAAGCGCAACATAAGGCTTGTCAGAACCCCTGTTGGGGACAGGTATGTTATCGATGCGATGCGCGCTCACGGCTATAACTTCGGGGGAGAGCAGTGTGGCCACCTTGTCTTTCTGGATCACAACACGACAGGGGATGGCATTCTGACAGCCCTGCAAGTCCTCTCCATAATGAAGAGGAACCACAGGCGTTTGTCAGAGCTGGCTGCTGATTTCAAGAAAAGCCCGCAGATCATTGTAAACGTTGATGTCCGCGAGAAGAAGCCCTTTGAGGAGATGCCCAGCATTGCAAAGCTCTCCAAGGAGGTTGAGGAGAAACTCGGCAACACAGGAAGGCTTGTCCTGCGCTACTCTGGCACGCAGAATGTCGCCAGGATTATGCTTGAGGGCCATGATGAGGCCTCTATAAAGGGGCTTGCAGAGCAGCTTGCAGAGGCTATTAAGAAGGAAAACTTTGAATAACCTCGACTTCCCAACTCAGTCGGTATTCAAAGTCAAAAGCTCGCCACCACCCTCAGTCACAGACTGGGGGCATGCTCAATTGCCTTGCTCGGGTGGCGAGATTTTGATGATGTCGGCTTCTTCCAAGCGTGCTTCAGCAAGCTGTCAGAGTTGTCTGATCTTGGATTGACTCATTTTATTTAATTGTCAGCGCCTCTTTCTCCTTGAGGATTTCGCAACACTGCTCAGCCCTGAGGCAATGCTTGTCCTCAGCTCTAGGGCCGGGTTTAAGAATAAAAGCTGCCAGAATAGCCTGCTTGTCTTCACCTCCCTCACAACCCTAACCTCGCGAAAACGGCCTATAAAGAAGAGGGTTACTGCCAGCCTTAAAAGCCCTGAGACAAGGAAGATGACCTGAAGCCTTGAGAAGAATATCCAGCTTGTCTTCAGCTGTCCTGCTATCACTCCCCCAAGGGTCGCCCCTAAGAATACGCAGACCCCTATTATAAAGGCGTAGTATGCAACGCACCTCGCACGCTTCGGCGGGGTTACTGCATCAAAGATGAAGTTTGCAGCGCTTATATTGAATCCTGCCCATACAAACCCTGCAAAGAGGTTTACTAGGACGAGGTAGGCCAGGTTATGGGAGAAGAGCCAGAAGATAGGCACTATTGGGATGAGCAGGCCTGTGATTGTTATGATCTTCTTGGTTCCAAAGACATCGCCCTGCCTCCCCCAGTAGTACATCAGGGCAAATGATGTGAATGCGGATGCTGCGCTGATAGTCATAAACCTCGCATAGCTGAAGTTGAGCTCCCTAAGCATAAAGACATTGAAGAATGGCCCTGCAATCTGTGTTGTGAGGTTGATCAGGCCGACGTATAAGACGAATACTGCGAAGTTTGATCTTCTAGCCCTTCTTATGAAGTCGAGAAAGCTGAAGCAGTGCTCCCTGCTAACAACGTACTCCGGCTCATACATGCGTGAGAGCATTGTAAGCGAGAATATCTTTGCCAGAAGGGCAACTGCAAAGAGTATGCTGAAGCCGACCCAGGTATTTACCCTGGAGAAGTAGTTCAGGGTAAGGCCGGCGATAACAAGTGACGCCAGGGTTATGATGCCTGCAACCCTGTTGCGGTAGCCAAAGAACCTCCCGCGTTTATTAGCAGGCACGAGGTCGCCCATCATGCTGTTCCATGCAGGGCCTGTCAATTCCAGGGCAATCACGTAGAGTGAGAAGAACATAAGCACAAAATAGAAGCTCAGCCTTGGGAATAAGAGGGGCAGAAGAAGCATGGGAAGCCAGCAGAGTGCCTGTATAAGAACTGCCGTGAGGATTATCCTCTTTCTCTTCTTCAGCCTGTCTGTTATCTCTGCAGCCAGGAGCTGGAATAATGCCCCCAGTAACCTTGGCACTGATCTCAGAAGCCCGATCTGCATGTTTGTAGCCCCAAGGAATATTGCGAAGGGGCTGACATAGTTATCCCCAAAGCCACTTGCAGCAGAAAAGCCTGCAGCATCAAGTATCGAGTAGCGCAATGATCGCCTGATGCGCTCCTTGGCCTTAGCCTCGTCAACAGGCTCGTTCCTCTTCTTTACATCGCTCCCTCTTTTTTTGATCTGCATTGAGCAACCCCTTTTTTTAAATTGATGAGGGGGAGTGGTATAAATATAATTCGATAAACCTATCATTCCTTACTCAAGAGTGGAGTTTCTTCACGTGTCACCCAGAAATGAAATCCTTTAGGTTTGTCAAGGCCCTTACCCAGCAAAACCGAAAACTATACAAAGCTGTCAACAAATACTCTCCTTAAATCAGTGAAGAGGATGCAATTATGAAGCCAATCGTCATCGTCAACTTCAAGACATACCCTGAATCAACAGGGAGCAAGGCAGTGGGGCTTGCAAATGCCCTGGAGGAGGCAGCTTCAGGCTTTGATGTTGAGTTTGGCATTGCTGTGCAAGCCCTCGATTTAAGAGAGGTTTGCAAGGCAGTTAATATCCCAGTCTATGCACAGCACATTGACCCTGCTGGCCTTGGCAAGTTTACAGGGGCAGTTGCCCCTGCTGCAGTTAAGGCAGCTGGCGCTGTCGGGAGCTTGTTGAATCACTCTGAGTGCAGGGTTGAGCGTGGTAAAATTAAGGAGACGATAGCAATAGCTAAGAAGATCGGTCTTAGGGTAATGCTCTGCGCAAAGGACCTAGAAGAAGCAAAGGAGCTTCTAAGCTACAGTCCAGACTACATTGCAATAGAGCCCCCAGAGCTTATAGGAGGCAAGGTCTCAGTATCAACAGCAAGGCCAGAGTTGATAGCAGAGGCTGCAAGGGTGATTGGCAAAAGGCTTATTGTGGGGGCAGGGATAAAAAACTCCAAGGACTTCAGCACAGCCCTAAGGCTGGGAGCAAAGGGCATATTGCTTGCATCAGATATTGACAAGGCAGCTGACCCAAAGCAGGAACTGAAGGAGCTTCTGAGTTATTAGAGGTGAGAGACCAGAGGCCAGTCATGAGCTTTGGGCATTAAGGGGGTTGTTGGTGATTGGTTAAAACGAGGTTAGTCGAGCATTTCTTAAGGGATAAAGAAGGCATCTTCCACATCTCAAAGGAGACCCTCAAACAAACTCAGATCAACGTATGGTAGGTACTACCTGAGGGATAAGATGCTAGGCTTCTGGTTTAATTTTGTTGACAGAAACAGAACCCTTATCGAGAAAGATAAAGGAAATATCCTATTCTCAGAATGTAAATGGCAGGATAATGTTGATGCAGAAAAGATTCTAAGAGTAACGAAAATCTGCTGCTCGGGGCTATCCCCGACTTAAAA
>PEYS01000068.1 GCA_002763335.1 Candidatus Woesearchaeota archaeon CG08_land_8_20_14_0_20_47_9
AAACTTAGTGCCGATAGCCATTACCTCACCAACGCTCTTCATCGAGCTGCCGATAAGGTTGGATGCCTTGCGGAACTTCTTCAGATCCCACCTTGGAACCTTAACCACCACGTAATCCAGGGCTGGCTCAAAGCATGCGGTTGTAACAGCGGTAATAGAATTCTTAAGCTCAACCAGGCTATAACCCAGGGCGAGCTTTGCAGCCACAAAGGCAAGCGGGTAGCCTGTTGCCTTTGATGCAAGGGCAGAGCTTCTTGAGAGCCTCGCATTAACCTCGATAACGCGGTAATCCTCTGACTCAGGGTCTAGAGCAAACTGGATATTGCACTCGCCGATAACACCAAGGTTGCGGATAATACTGATGGATAGGTCTCTTAACTTATGGTACTCCCTGTTCGTAAGGGTTTGTGAGGGGGCAACCACAATGCTCTCACCGGTGTGTATACCCAGGGGGTCGAAATTCTCCATATTGCAGACAGTGATGCAGTTATCATAACAATCCCTTACAACCTCATACTCAACCTCCTTCCAATTCTTAAGGTACTCGCAGATGATTAGCTGCTGGCTAGTTGTAAGTGCCCTCTTTGATAAGGCTAATAGCTCATCCTTGCTAAAAGCAACACCTGAGCCAAGCCCGCCCAATGCGTAAGCAGACCTGACAATAACAGGGTAGCCGATCTCATCCCCAGCAGCAATTGCCTCATCCTTAGACCTCGCTATCCTGCTCTTAGGAGTCCTAACCCCAATTTCATGGAGCCTATTCTCAAACAACTCTCTGTCCTCGCTGCACTCTATTGCATCCACTGGCGTGCCAAGGACGCGAACAGAATACTTTTCAAGCACACCCCTCCTTTTTAGTTCAACACCGCAGTTCAACGCAGTCTGTCCTCCGAAACCGAGCATTATGCCATCCGGGCCTTCCTTTGCAATAACCTGCTCAGCAAAATCAGCATTTACAGGAAGGAAATATACCCTCTTTGCCAGCCTCTCATCTGTCTGGATAGTTGCTATGTTTGGGTTTATCAGCACTACATCAACGCCCTCCTCTTTAAGGGCTTT
>PEYS01000150.1:0-1492 GCA_002763335.1 Candidatus Woesearchaeota archaeon CG08_land_8_20_14_0_20_47_9
AAAGTTCTCGCCCTAAAGCGCGAGCTACCCACGAACTTTTGAGTATCTTCTATTTAAATCTCTTTCCATACTTGGTACTTCTTTAGCTTTCTGAAGTGATTTTCATAAAGAATATTTTATTTTTGATGAAATTTTCAACAACAATAATGGCTTCGACGGTCATTTTTCCTGTCGGAAAAATGCCCTATTCCGCTGACCACAACCCCATACGCTGTATGGGAACGTGGTCAGCTCCATCTCGCCATTGTTGTTGAAAATTTCTCTCTTCATTGTAATACGGCTGTATCTAATGCATTTTTAAAGGAAAAATCCAGCCATGGCGCAGGCTCGGCGGTAAACTCGCGAGGGTGGCGAGCAGGACATTTTGCGAAGCAAAATGGCCGTCTGCCGCCATGGATGGCTGGATTTTTCCGATAAAACAGAACAATAATAAAAGGGCAAATACCTCAGAACTCAACTCAGCACGGTTTCATAATCGGATCTACTGATTAAGCTGGCTGACCAGTTTAGAGTTACGCTTCTAACAACCATTTCCACAGGGGAATATGTCTTATCCTTGCAGAAAACCCTTGGTTTCCTTGCCTTCTGTTGGTGAATTTCTCCTCAGATTCTTCTCCGTCATAGATTATTATTCCTTCTTCCATCCTATACTTTTCCAGGAAGTATTTCATATTCTTCATGTCATTTTTGGTTAATTGCTTCTTATTTTTAACCTCAATCGGCAGTATATTTTTTCCATCAATAACCAGAAAGTCTATTTCCTTGCCATTTTTTCTCCAATAGTGCCTTGCATCTATCGAGCTTGCAACAACATTCTCCATTATTTTATTGTAATTATCACCATAACAATAAGCCAGTGTCCACCAATAAGGATAGAGTCTCTGCATTTTCCTTGAGACTGTTGATGTGCTGATCCTAAAGTTCTTTATCTTTCTGAGCAGATAGGAGAACTCGAGGTATGATATGTGCTGTATCAGGGTTTTTTTGCTTATTCTCAACTTTTTTGATGTGCTGTCGTAATCCAGATAAATTCCTGGTTCGCTATAAAATATGCTCAACAGATTCAAGAGAAGGTCTCTATCAACATTTTTGAACCTCTCTGGTATGTCTTGTTTCACCACCTTGTCAATTATCATTGTTCTTAGATAATCCTTTATCAATAGCTCATCATCCCAGGTTATTATTTCTGGGAGGTTTCTCAGTAAGTAGGAGTCAAATTCCCTCTTAATCTCCCTCTCCCACAGCTTAGGATTCTTTAGAAGCTCGCCCCTTTCCTTTAACTCAAGGAATTCAACAAAACTCAGGGGTTTTATGTTTGTTGGAAAATATCTTCCGGCAAGATTCTTTACAGCTTCCTCTTCTAGCCCGATGCTACTGGAAGATGAAACAATGAGTTTGATATTTGGAAAGGCGTCGTATATAAGCTTGGTTTTTCTTCCCCATCCATCAAGCTTGGCGATCTCATCAATAAGAACAAAGATTCTTTCCTTTT
>PEYS01000150.1:1526-6268 GCA_002763335.1 Candidatus Woesearchaeota archaeon CG08_land_8_20_14_0_20_47_9
TAAAATCTCTTTTAAGTCCTTGGCGCTCTTATCAAGATTGAAATAAAGAACGTGCTTTGGATCTGAGCTTTTCAATAGATTCTCAATGATCTGGTAGAGGAGTGTTGTCTTTCCAACCCGTCTTAACCCTGACAATATGATTATCTGCCTATAGTCAACTAATTTTAGCAGCCTATTAAATACCCTTCTTTTATAAGGTCTAGCTAGGTCTCTACTAACACTGCCATCCTTCCACCAGGGATTGAGTAACTCCAATATCTCATTTATCTCTTTCATCATAAGTTTTGTATAAGAAACTGATATTTAAAGTTTTCGTTTCCAAATGGAAACTAATTGGAGGCTGGTGTTGCTATCTGTTCGCGCTGCCTCCTTCTCAGCCTTGGCCTCCTGGCTTGCTTCAGGGAGCTTGTCTATCACCCCTTCCCTCTGGAGCTTCCAGTATATATCCATGCCCCACTTTGCGATCTTCTTCTTGTACTCAGGGGTCAGTCTTTCGTAGGCATCTGCAAGCTCTGCATAAAGCTGCCTTGCCTTCTCCATGTTGCCCTCTGCAGCCTCATGCTCTATTGCCTTGGCTGTCTGCTCCACAAAGCCGAAGTTTACAGAGTCTGCTATCTTTGCGAGCCGTTCGTACATTGCATCCCTATGGGTTTCAGGCAGGGTTTCATAGATGAGCTTCATCTCTATGTAGAACATAGAGGCCTTCTCCCAGTTTTTGTCATTTACTGCCTCCTCTGCCTTTATTGCAATCTGCCTGAGGGCAGCCATCTTCTTCTTGCTCTTGAGGACAAGCTCTGAGAGGCGATGTGGTATTGCAAACTGGTACATGATATAGCCCAGGACAAGCAGTATCACAAGTATGAACAGGCTTACCTGCCTCCTGTCATTCGGGTCTAAACCGAGAATGCTCGCTGTGGTTGCTATGGTTGCTATGGGCCAGCCTGTTATAGCTATGTTCCTGTCCTTAATGTCCTTTACAACTGCCAGGCTCTTGAGTTCTGAAATTCGCTCAGGGTCAATGGCCTTCTTGATGACATACTTTATTGTCCCGTCATCCTTCAGGTCAAACTCAACAACAGGGTCTTTCTTCAGTATGCGGGGCTCTGTTATGAACTTTATCTCATCAGCATCCTGTGCAATGTCCTTTGGTATAAAATCTACAAGGGATGCACTGCCTGGGTCTGCATCTGTTTTTATCCTTTTAATTACTAGGCTTATGGTCTCAGTCTCCCTGAAAAGGTAGCTTACCTCAACCACGATGACCTTGGCTGTTATTGTCACCATGTTCTGCAGCTGGTTGTTTCTGTCTGCAAATGCCTTGGGGTTGCGCCTTAGGCTGCTCGTATTCACGATGGCTGCATACTCTGCTGATAGGTTGTTGATCTCTTCCCTTGTTGGGTAGGCAGTGAGCTCCTTTTTCTGCAGGACTCTTATGTCTGATGGAATCTCCTGTTTTACCTCCTCTAGCTGAGTGAGTATACGGCTTCTCTCCCTCTCCCTTTCATCATCACTAAGCTGCCTATCTTCCAGGCTATTGAGGTCGCGCTGAATTGTTTGAATCCTGAATTTGTAGCGGTCAAGCTGGTTAGATATATCGAGCTCATCTACGACTTCGCCCTCAGCCTCACCGATAGTCGAGAAGTGCGTAATAAGCTCATCTACCCTTCTCAGTATCTCTGAGTCTTGCGAACTATCAATCTGGGCAAGCTCCACAAGCTCTGTTGCAGCTACAGTAAGTGTTCTTTCTCCACTGTAGCCTGTGTTGCCTGCTGCGTCGCTGCACTTAACCCTCCAGGTGTATGTGCCTGGATTAAGGGTTAGGTCAAAGGATGTCTCGCTCCCGGATGCTATGTCCTTTGCCCCAGTGGCATCTGTCCAGTCACCTGTTGATTTTGTCTGGAGTGTGCAGCTCATGACACTGTTGTCTGATGCCCTGAAGCTGAACCTGAGGCTTGTATTCTGCTGGGCGTTGTTATCAGGCGAGGTCAGGGTAATCCCTGGCGGCGTTGTGTCCTGATCAGTTATCTTAGTCAAGTAGACTGTGATTGACATGCTCTTGTTTATGTAAAACTCCACTCTGTTGCTCAGGTATCCTGATTTTGTTGCTGTGAGGTTATACCACCCCTCCCTGAGCTTCAGGTCTGCTAAGCCACTTGAGTTTGTGTATGCAAACTCTATTGAGCTTGCGCTGACCTCAATGCCTGTGCTGTTAAGCAGGGCGTCTGTCCCATTCTCCCTCGTGATGATAAGCAACGGGTTTAATGCCTTGACGCTCTTCACAATGCTGTTTACATTTCCGTACTTGTCCTTTACACTAAGCCTCACCTCAAAGCTCCCTGAGCGCTCGTATGCGTGGCTTACATAGCTCTCTGTTGTTGTTGTATTTGCGCCGTCCCCAAAGCTGAGGTCAAAGCTGTACGGCTCTGTGCCTCCGCTGGCATTAAGGGTGAAGAGCACCCCCTCCCAGGTGTCATATACGCTTTTTTCTGTTGTCAGCCTCGGGCTAAGGCTGTTTGATATGCTGAACAGCTTTACGAGGTTTATCTGCTGATGATCGTAGAATGCGGATATGTTGATGACATACTCGCCTGCAAACTGGGTCTTTGTGAAGTTGATAAGCTCTGAGGTGATTTCGGAGAATGTAGGTTGTACATTGTTGAGCAGGTCCTGCCTTGTTATGGTTAGGTTTGCCTTACTGAGCAGGGGGCTGACAGTTATGACCACTGGCTCATTAAGCTCATAGCCCTCCTTGTTAAGGCTCAGGCTTATGTTTGATACCCTGAAGTTCCTCGTTATGTTCGCCCTGTTTGATACCTGATCTGTGCATGTTATGTTGATTGTGTAGTTTCCATGCCCTAGTGTAAAGCCCTGTGATTGTGGCCCAAGCCCTGCACTTACAAAGAGGTTCGAGTAGGTTGTCTCCCCATTCCTTGCAATGGTCATTGTGCAGTTTGTAGAGAGCGAGCTGTTCACTGTAAAGATGATGTTCCTCCCTCCTTCCAGCAGGAACTCGCCCTCAGCAGGGCTGCCAAGTTTTATTAGCGGTGCTTGGCTCACAACAGTCACAGCGTATTCAGGTGTGATCTCTTCATTACCCCAGACATCCGAGCAGTTAAGCTGCCAAGTATGCTGGCCATCTGACAAGGATTGAGCTGTGATCGTGTTCTCACCGTTCTCTATAGCATATGAGCAGGAGCTTCCGCCATCAACTATTATGCAGCATCTCGCAATGTCACTGTCATCCTCTATTGTGAAGCCAACGCTGAGGTTTGGGTTTGAATAACCTCCATCAAGGGGGCTTATGACTGTGATCTCTGGGCTTAGGTCATCAAAGAATTCTGCTTCGAGGCTGTTGCTTGTTGCTGAGGTGTTAAAGCTACTGTTATAAAATGCCAGGGTTGCCTTGACAGAATAGTTGTGGTTTGTGATGTAGGAGGGACTATCCTCTTCCCCACCATAATATTTTCTGTATGTCAGCGTCATTGGGCTATTCCAATAATCACCCTCAGCCGCTGTCAGATTAAAAAGAACATTGCAACAAGGCTCGTCTCCTGAGCATGTTAAAGCGTAAAGGCCCGTGGCAAAATCAAGCAGGGTTGCATTCCAGAGGGTGCACATCCTGTCTTCAGACAAATCGCCAAAGCTGCTCTGCTCAACGGTCATGTCTATTGTGCCAGTTATGCCCTCTACACCATCATTATCAGGATCCCATGAGAGGTTATTACCGTATTCAAGCACAGGGCTTATAAGCGGGCTGTCTGCCTGGGAGAGGATTACTGCAAGTGCCAGGATCAGAAATACAGCAGCAATGCCTGCAATCCCTCTATTCCCTGTCTTTAGCACCCTTTATCTCCTCTCTAAGCTTTTTTATCTCAGAAATCACAGAGCCCCTGCTCTTCTCCTCTATCTGGCTTCCTATCTCTTCCCTTAGCTTTGCAAGCTCTGCCTTTACACCCTGCTCCTGCTGCCAGTGCTGCCTTGCAATGCCCCTTATCAGCTCGCTTATGTCTATGAAGTGCTTCTTCTCACTGAGCTGCTTTAGTGCCTTGAGCATGCCCTGGGGCATTCTTATGCCTACTATGGTGTCGCTCAAAGTATACCCTCCTCTTGTAGGCCTTGCCTTAGAAAATCCCGCAGTGCCTCTGCGCGGCTGTTGTAGATGCCCCTCTCTATCAGGCTGTCTATCCAGCTCAGCACCTCTTCTGGCAGGCGGACATTTACAACAACACTCTTCTGCCCCATTGAAATATGCTAGTTTGTATTACATTTATAAACCTTTGTATTTTCTTGGTATAATGAGTCTCATCATATTTCAGCCATACTATCAGCCATTGTGTATTGATGTATTACTGTAGTATATTTCTTGTGTAAGATTATGCAATTAGACAAGCTATAGGTGAAAGATGAGGTGGCTGTTGGTTATTGGCAATTGGTTATAATGATTAAAGTTTGGCATTTAGTGATGGGTGGGGAGGCCAGGGCTGAAGTCTGCTGAAGAGAAAGGGTGGGGCTGAAGCAAGAAAGTGGTTACTACTTACTAAAGATAAAAACAGTAATTTTATAAATCTAATTTTCTACCACTCAATTGACGGACGGTCACGGCGGTCTGTTCATAGTCACCTATTAATATTAGGAAACAAATTTAGTTACAAAATTGTAATGAGGCTTATAATATGGGAACGTTGACAATTGAATTACCTTCGAATTGGGAGGGTTTGGAAGAAAAGGCAAAAGATGCTATT
>PEYS01000140.1 GCA_002763335.1 Candidatus Woesearchaeota archaeon CG08_land_8_20_14_0_20_47_9
CTTCTCCGGAGGCGTTGCTGCAAACCGCTATGTTACAGGCTTTATGCTTGATAGAGGGGTGCTTGTAAATCAGCAGGTGCCCTGTGGTGATGGGGGGCTTTGTCTGGGGCAGGGGTACATTGGCTTGACTGCTGTTGAGGGCGTTGACTAACCCGGCTAGCAGGTTAGTCAAAAGCTCGCCCGCACCCTCAGTCACAGACTGAGGGCATGCTCGCTCGCTTCGCTCGCTCGGCGGGCTCGCTTTTGCAGCAAGGCGAGCTTTTGACTGCCGAATGGAATCGGTGGGCTTGCTTAGAGCACACCGATGGAATGACTGTATTCAAAGCCCTCAGATGTCATTTGTGTCAGGATAGAATCGTAAAACTGCATTTCCGACATGGAAAACTTTGAACACCGAGGCGAGCCGCAGGCGAAGCCGAGTGTGTTCAAAGTTTTCTAGCATATCCTCGCAATTGACTCTGCTGTGTTGTTGCGGAGTGCTCTCTCACCAAGCCTTGTCTTAAGTATTACGCCATCGCCTTTAGTTGTGTATCCGATTATTGCAGCCTGATCATTGAACCTTTTCAGTATTCCAACTGCCTTATCTGCGTCTTCCTCAGGCACGCCTAACACCACCCTGCCCTCGCATGCAAGCCCCAATGGCTCTAGCCCCAGAAGCTCTGAGATGGCATGGACCTCCCTTCTTATTGGTACCTTATCCTCCTCAATAGTTATTCTCAGGCAGGCGCGCTCAGCAATCTCGTTTAGGGCAGCTGCTAAGCCCCCCCTTGTCGGGTCCTTTGCAGTGCTTGCATAGTTGCGTATTGCCCTCATCTCTTCAAGCAGGCACTTGCAGTCTGATCTGAGCTGGGTTTCAAATGAAAACCTTCTTGCAAGTATACTCGCTGCATGCTCACCTATGCCACCTGAGATAATTATCTTATGCCCAGGCCTAAGGCGTGATGGTTCAAGAACCTGCCCTGCAAAGCCAAGGCCTGAGGTGTTTATAACTATCCTGTCAACCCCTCTCCTTGGCATAACCTTGGTGTCTCCTGTGACAATTGGCACATCCCATCTTGCAGCCTCATCGCCAACTGCCTTTAAGATTTTTGCCAGCTTATCCCTTGAGAAGCCCTCCTCAATAACCAGGCTGCATGCCATTGCTATCGGCTCTGCACCCATCACAGCAAGGTCATTCAGGGTTCCGCAGACTGCAAG
>PEYS01000082.1 GCA_002763335.1 Candidatus Woesearchaeota archaeon CG08_land_8_20_14_0_20_47_9
GGCTGACCTAAAGGGAAGGGAGGTAACTGACATACAGATCTCAGGCCCAGGCTTTGGAGGAGACCAGAAGAGTGCTGTATACGCCTCTCTCGCGAATATGAAGAAGCTCCAAACACTACTGATAACAGGAAGCCTTCCAGTGAAGCTGAACATCGTAAAGACAGATACTGTATCACCCACCCTTGGGAGGAGATTTACAAAGAACGCCATAACCGTTGCCATTGCAGCCTTAGCAATGGTTGTTCTCGTGCTCCTGCTTGTTTACAGAAAACTCAGCCTCTCACTCCCCATACTCCTCACAGGGCTTATCGAGTTCTTTATAACCCTGGGCTTCTACACACTCCTGGGTATGAACCTCGACATGGCAGCAATTGCAGGGCTGATAACAGCGATTGGTTCTGGCATAGATGACCAGATCGTTATAACAGACGAGATCATGAAGGGAAGCTTTAAGAGGTTTGCCAGCTGGAGGGACTCGATTAAGAGCGCCTTCTACATAATAATAGGAGGCTATCTCACAACCCTGGCGGCAATGATACCCTTGCTCTTCGCAGGGGCGGGTCTCCTGAAAGGGTTTGCAGTCACGACCATCATCGGCATAACAGTTGGCACATTCATAACAAGGCCTGCTTATGCTGTCTTCATGGAGATATCATCGTAATCAACCACTGCCCTTGGAAGCAGAGCCCTGTCATCAGTTGTGATCCTCGGGCAGGCAGTGTTAACAAAGCAGTCTGTGAATGTGAAGTTCTGCAGTTCAGAGAAGTCAATGGTGTCAGATAGGAGTATGAAGAAGTCCTTATCCGGGAACATGCTCTTCAGCTTTAGAGCATCCTTAAGCCTGCACTGGCCAGGCTTTGTTGAGACAAGCACGCCAAGACGCTTCGAGCTTAAAAATCGCATTATTGCTCCTCTACGGCGCCTCTTTACGCGATCAAGCCTTGCCTTATCATAGCAGAAGAACCTGGCTGAAACCGGGTTAAAGACATACACATCGACATCGCACCTGCTTTTAAGTGCAATGGCCATGGCATGAAACTCGCCGTCGCCTATGAAAAGGATTGCATCAGCCTCAGGTGTTGGCATAACAAGATCGCATCCCAGCACTTGGCAGTCATGGCACGACTTTGAACCCCTTATCAGGCTCACCTCCCTGCCATTTGCCTTAAGTAAGGCCTTAACCTCTCTGCATATCCCGATAAACTGCAGTGTTGCAGCAAGCCCGATCCGCTTGGGAAGCCTTCTGACCCAGGCTGCCTTAAAGCAGGTTTTGCGCTTATAACGGGCTTCAACAAACAGCACATCTTTCATGCTCAAGGCTCCTTCCTACTCTTCCTACTGCCCTTTCTTACATCCCTTATGATCTTCTCAATCTCAGGGCGTAGCGAGATACCAATTGGTATGCCAACAATGATTGCAGCCGTGATGCCTATAACCAGAAGCACGATCTTCATAAGCTCTACAAGGGCAGTAACCTTAAGGCCAGCAGTCTCCATGGCCGTCACAATAACTGCATAGAAGAGGATTATTTCGGTAATAGCCGCAACCTGCCTTCTGTATGGCATCTTTGAATGCACTATCTTCGCCCTGACGCTCCTCACAATAAGCCAGCCGATCACAACAATAAGCAGGGCTGCTATAAGCACTGGCGAGTAGAACACTGCCCTCTCTCCAAGGGTTCTCAGAACATCCAGGTTTACCACGGCAAGGGCCTGGACAAAGAATATGATCAGGATAAACCACTTGACAATTGCAGCAAGCCAGCTGGCAACATCAATCTCCCTGCTGAGGAAGTATATGCCGCGATCCTCAAACCATGTCTCTAAGGCATCAAAGCGTATGATCTTCTTAACCACCCACCCCGCAATGTGGGCAATTACCACCCCTGTGATCAGGATAAGGATTGAGGAGAGTAGGGCAGGCACTATCTGACTGACAATCATACTGCTGTCAGCTATGGAGCCTGACAGGGCGTTCGCGATACTAGCAAGGGCATCATCCATATTCAACACCTCTCGTAGCTTTTACTCGGCAAGCACAACCACCTCTGACGGGTGCTGCAGTATATCAGCAGCGTACCTCTTTAATAAATCATCGCTTGTTGTAAGGGCAAGTGAATAGAACCGCTTTGCAGCGTCAGAGAAGAGCCTGTTATTTGCAACCAGGAGTACCTGCTCAGGCCTGCACTCAAGTCTCTTGCAGACTGATCTTATAGATGCTGTTACCTCCTTCTCATCAGCTGACTTTGGGAGGAAGATGGTATGGTCCACCTTAAGCCCTAATGCCTCAACAAGCCCCTTATCCCTCATGGTTATAAGCACTGAACAGCACCCCCTCGACCTTAGAAGGGCAAGTATCTGGTCACACCTCCTTATCTTATGCTCGTCGCAGTTAAGCACATCATCTGAGAATACAACTATGCGGTGCTTCTTGCAGAGGATGCCTGCCTTCTTCATCATTGTCTCCATGACCTGCTGGGACATTTCTCTCATGCATTCAAGCGGGTTTTTCTTATGCACCAGCTCACCAATATCCACCTCGACAACACGCTGCTTCTGCTCTACTGCATCAAGGAGCATAGCTATCTCAATACCCCAGCGCGGCTCTATCCTTATGCCCTCCAGGAATGCCCTCCTGGCAGCAAACTGCCCGCTGAGGGGTTGGCTGAATGAAAGCCCTGGGAAGAGTATCCTCAAGAGGGGCTTTGCCGCGATCTCAGTCACCCTACCGCGAGCGCGGTGAAAGCTTGCCTTCACAATGTCTGCCTTGCCTTTAAGGATGGGGGTTATGAGCTTCTTGATCTTTTCAGGTGTTATGTTCTTAAGATCTGCATCAATGAATAGGAGGATGTCATGGCGTGCATGGGCAATGCCTGTCTTTATCGCCTCCCCCTTACCCCTATTCTTATAATGCTGTATAAGCCTTACGCCCTTCACTCTTCTTACAACATCTGCTGTGTGGTCGCTGCTACCATCATCAATAATAATTATCTCGTGAACCTCAGCAACCCTCTTTCCGCACATAAGCACCTTGCGTATGGTCTTCTCCTCATTGAAGGCAGGGACAATCATGCTTACCTCAAGCTCCTCCCTATCTGAAGAGAGGTGTCTTACAGAATAACCAATAGATCTCCTTATGAAATCGACCAGCTTGTCAACCTGTCTCATAAAGCCCCGCACCTGCTGATCAAAAAGCCTGGAAGAATAAAAAGGTTAGCATTATTTATTATTGTATCTACCTTGATAAAAAGATTGGTTAAAATAAAAAAAGAAATTAAAAAAGCCTACCCTTTTTAAGTAGGCTTACTCGGTGCTCTCTTCAGTGGTGGTTTCTTCCTTCACTGTCGGGGCACTCACTGTTATGTCAGTGAGGCTTGTTCCAGCTACCTCCATCTCCATGCCGCTCAGTGTGTACTTGCTGTAGTCAGCCAGAACCCTGCATGCCCTTCTCGTGTCCATCGCGCTGTAACCAGCCACTAACAAGGCTACCTTGCCGTTGTTCTCAAAGAGCTTTAGCATGGCCTTGCCATCCTCAAAGCCCTCTGTGCAGTCAGCCGGGTCTCCCATGAGGGTTGCAGCCGCCTTGCTAACACATGGCCCGCCGACAACAATAGCGTTCTGCGCCTTTATGTCAGCGACCTCTGAGGCAAGCTTTGCAGCCCCTACCTCTATCTGCTGGGTCTCGTAGTAGGTCACAACGCCTTCGCCTCCACTGTCTGTTGTGGAGGTTGTAACGCCGGCTGTTGCGAAGACCGCAGCAGTCACCTCAGAGTCAGGGTACTTAAGGGTTATCTTATCCTGGTCTGTTGTTGTGGATGATCCTGCATCCCTCTCAACAAACATACCGAAGGGTATCACATAACCCTGGTAGACGTAGGTGTCCCCAGCACGGTGCATGCTCCCGTCACTAAATGGGCCTGATAACGAGCTGCTGTTGATGTCAATCTTGCTGTCCGAGGTGGGCATGAACCTGAATAAGAACTCCTGTCTCGCATTCCCCTCGTCTTCCTCGGTTTGCACCCTCACAAACTGGGGATTGCCCCGATCAACAAGGTTGATCTGCGCCCCGTACTGGCTTGTCAGGTTTGAGACCACAGTTGATCCGATTGCCCCGCTGCCATCCATGTCAACATAGATAGAGGCACTTGTTGAGTCTGCAGTGACATTAACCTTATAGGTGTTTCCATCCATGATGAGGTTTCCTGTCTTGCCGCTGTAGGTTACCTCATAGAGGCTTCCATCCCCGAGGTCCTTGATCTTCACTGTACCCTCATTGTCAGCTGTGCTTGAACCAGTGCTTATGCTCCTCAGCTGCATGATGTGGCTGTAGTCGTTCCTCGTTACAATAAACAACTCTTCATCATCAATTGTTTCGTTTTCCACGTAGTGCAGCTTCCTGTGGGTTGAGCCTGTGTAAGTGCCGACATTCACCTCGGTTGAGCTGTTAAGGCACCAGACCTCAGCGTTGTACTCCTGGGCAGCCTTGTTGGTGAACTTCAACCTGTAGTTCTCGTTACCGGAGGCTGTGACAGATATGGTCTCAAACTTCGGCCACTCCAGCCCCTTGAACTCAAAGTCAAAGCCGTCTAGGAAGAAGTTACCCTCTTCACCCTCTGCTATGTCTGCCTGCTCACTTGCCTTCTCGTCCTTCGCTACATAGAAGTCCTGGGTTGGCGTGTACCAGATCTCGATTGAGGAGATCTTCACCTGCCCGTTCTCAGTACTGGCTGTTGTGGCAATGGCAGTGTCTGACGACGTGGTTATTGCCAGGCTTAGGGTGCTGAGCTCTGTTGAGCCGATGGTGACTGTTCCGCCTGCGCTTGAGTTGATGGTGTTTGTGTCCTCAAGCACAACCCTCTGGGCTCCTAGGGTGAACTCTACACTGTCTGGCTCGCCAGTCTTCTGGGCCATGATGCTCTTAACACCCATCTCTGTACCGTCAGAGAGCGTGAATGTGTCTCCGGCATTCATGGTGTCTGTTGGCTGGTCATTCACAACAAACTTACACTCTGTACCAGTACTAGATACATATATTAGTTTTATTGCGTAATCCTTCCCATTTAGCTGGTAGGTCTTCTCCTCATCCCTTGAGAGTATGTTGGTCAGGGCGCCAGCCATAAGGGTCAGCTTTGTCTGGTTCTGCCCAGCATGCCTGGCAGTGAGTATGGTGTACTCCTTACCCAGCATTGTTATCTTCTTGTTCTCAAGGTCGCTTATGGTTGTCCCAGTTACTGTTGCCTTAGCAGCAGGGGAGAAGGATATCTTGTAGTTGTAGACAATCTGGCTCCCGTTGAACTTAAGGTACTCGGTGGGTATGTCCTCCTTTTCGTGGTTAGAATCCTTTTTAAAGATCACCTTTGCTGGGGGCGTTGAAAGGGTCTGAGTGTATTTGAAGGTTCCCCAGTTGTTTGTTATAGAGCCGTCTTTCAGAGCAGCAAGGTCTGCGCTCGTCAGCGTTGGGTAAACGCTGTTCACTGTCTCGTTGAGCTCAAGCTTGTTGGTGCTCTGCTGGAGCTTCTTCGCGTCACCTGTTACCGTGACTGTTGCGCTCGTTCCTGTAGAAACACTCTTCTTTACCTTAGCAGCGTACTGCAGGCTTGTCGCCACATCAATCGAGCCTATAACATCAGAAGTCTTTGCCGTGTCGCCAATCACCAGGATCGCGTTAAACTTACCATCCGAAACAAACGGCGCCGGATAGTTGGACAGGTCCGCAGCCATTGCGCCCATGAATGTCGCACCCAACATGGTGACTCCAGCACCCAGGGCTGCAATCTTCTTCAGCGTCTTTTTTATTTTCATTATCTAAACACCTCCATGTTTTTTGGTGATCTTTACTTTCTTTAGGTAAAGCCACCTACCTCTCTGCGCAACGACACCCCAAAGTATCGCTGCAGCTTTAGATGTATCAAATATTTCAGCTTCTTTATAAGTTTTTCGCCACTCAAAACTATAATTAGACCAAAAAAAGGCAGGAACAGTCCCCATTCCCTTTAAAAACCTAGCTAAAGTCGTTATTACTCTTTAGTGGATGTATTATGCTCTTTATTCTCAGAAAAATTTGGATTATTATCCTAAAATATGAATTGTGAACTAGCACTTATAAAGGTTGTTTTAATTCGGATGCTTTCGAGAATGTCTTTTGGCTTATACAGCTCAGATCTGCACCCTCGATCTGATCTCGTCAAAACAGATGCTCAAAAGTTCGTGGGTAGCTCGCGCTTTAGGGCGAGAACTTTTGAGTCCGAAAATCTGCGTTTCGAAGCGAGGGGCGTAAAGCCCCGACTTTTAAGTCGGGGATAGCCCCGAGCAGCAGATTTTCGTTACTTAGAAGCCGTGGAGATCAACCCTGAGGGCATTCTCATCAGCCTTGCCTTGGCCAACCTGTTCCTTCACAGACTGGGCGAGCTTCTCACCGAGTATTTTTGCCAGAGCCCTGAAGTCAGCAGATTTTATATCGCCTATGTTCCTTATGTTGTTGAAGTAGAGCCTTCTCGCCCTCACCCTTCCAATACCCCTAAGCCTTAGGAGGGGTAGGAGCTCCTCCCTGACACCGTACTTCAGCCTGAGCCTTGTCTTTGTAACTGAAGGGAAAACCGCCTTGTAGTTCAGCATCCTTGAGAACTCCTGGGCAGCGTAAAGCAGCCAGTCTGCAGTGTCAAGCTTAACCCTTAGCTCACCAGGCCTTATGCTAAAGTTCTCAAGCAAGTACACCTCGTCCTTCTCCTCAATCCAGCTGTGGAGGAATAGGGCTGTTTTTACTGAGCAGAGGAATTCCCCATAATCAAAATCAAACTCTGACGGGGTTCTGCCCAGTATAAAGGGGCCATGCCTGGCCAGGCCCTCCTCAATGCCTTCAAGCTCCTTTGACCTGACACTAAGCCACGGCCTCATCTCAATGCTTGAGGCAGCCATGTGGAGGAGTGAGAATGGCCTGACCCCCTTCCTAGCGGCCTCGCCGAGCTTCTCAATTATCTCATGAGCTGTCAGCGGGTCAATGTAGAGCTCTGCAACCCTCTTGCCTATGAGAGTTGGTGCTATCTGCTCATTGCCCTGGAGCATGTCAGCATCAATAAAGCCCTGGTCAATGCTCTCAGAGGAGCATTCAACACTATCTGATGTCACGAAGCCCCATTCCTTAAGCATCGTCACTGTCTTGAGGATTATTGACTGCAGGTAGCCCATATCCCCAAATTGCCTTGCCCAAAGCGTCCTTGAGAAGAAATCAAGTGCCTCAGAGCTAGTCCTGACAACACCTGTTGCTATCAGTGATAGGAGGGCTGTCCGCAGCACAGGCTCTACAGCGAGCTTTGATGATATGTCCTCAGGCACCCCGCAGATATACCTCTCGTAAATTGTGTCCTTCAGCTTCTCAGATCCTGAGATGGCTATTGCCTCACCATAGCTGTCAAAGCTCGGCCTTCCAGCCCTTCCAGCCTGCTGGAGGTACTCGAGCACAGGTATCCAGTTCATGCCCCTGCCCCCAAAGCGCTTAAGGTCCCGTATGATTGCCCTGAAGGCAGGCATGTCAATGCCAGCTGCAAGGGTTGGTGTGCAGACAATGATCCTGATAAGCCCTGATTTAAAGGCATCCTCTATAGCACTCCTCTGAGCCATGGCAAGCCCTGCGTGGTGGAATGCTGCTCCGCTCCTTACGCACCTTGCAAGCCTATCGCACTGCCTTGTCGGCCTCGAGAGGGCATTCCTGACAGAGTCTGCAAGTTCAGCCAGCCTAGCCTGCTCTGAGGTTAACTCTCCTGGAATTAAAGCATTTGCAGCATCTCCGGCCAGCTCATCTGATGCATCCCCTGCCTCCTCGCCAATGCATCCTTCCCTGTCTCTACTCCCGCCCCTGCTCTTTGTCTTTGCAAGGGCAGATGCAACAGCCTCTGCAACGCTCTCAGCACTGGACTTAGAATTCACAAAGACCAGGGCCTGCTTGCCCATAGCAACTGTATCAAGGGCTAGGGCGATGACAGGGTCTTTCTCCGAATATCTAATCCCAACAACAGCCATAGAGAGAAGGTATATGGAAGGGTTAAATAAAGGTTTGGTGAAGAAAACCTTGAATACACTCGCCCTCGCTTTGGCTCGGCTCGGTATTCAAGGTTTTCTTAGGTCGAGACTGCTGATTTAGTGGCTGTTGATTATTACTAATCTTGGTCAGCAAGGCTAGGGTAAGAAGGTTGTTTTCCTCCAAGGGAAAAAATATAATCACCCTTGATTGCTGCCAACCAGCTTTACCCAAGCCTTGGCTTATGACATTCTGAATTTTGACTAACCGCAGCCGTAGGCGAAGGTTACTCAAAAGTTCCCCACAAAACATATATAAACTCCCTCTACTAATGGAAGTTCTATGAACTCTGAAGACATCTATAACTGCATCAAGACGAGGCGCAGTATCAGGAAGTTTGATGAGAGCCGCAAGGTTGAGTGGGAGAAGGTATGCACCATACTTGATGCCGCAAGATATGCCCCAAATGCAGGCAACCTGCAGTGCTGGAAGTTTGTCGTGGTCAGGGATAAGGATGCGAGGAAGAACCTTGCAACTGCTGCCTTCAGACAGTACTGGATGACTGACGCCCCTGTGTTTATCGTCGTCTGCGCTGTTCTTAAGCGACTTCGCGATCATTATGGCGAGAGGGGTGTTGGGCTCTACGCTATACAGGACTGCGCTGCAGCAACAGAGAACATTCTCATAATGTCTCACGCCCTTGGCCTTGGTGCTTGCTGGGTTGGGGCATTTGACGATGACCTTGTTGCCCAGGTTGTGGGGGCAGGTGGTGATGTAAAGCCCATGGCGATAATACCTATTGGCTACCACTTTCCGCATCAGCCTGTAAAAACACCTCAACGTTTGATGCTCGAGAACATGGTCTACTTTGAGAAGATGTACAATCGCGTGGGTAACCTTGACTTTGTGCTCTGGAACTTCCGCATTGGAGAGTTGGCTGTCGAGGGCGCCAAGGAGGTTGCAGGCGAGACTGCACGCCAGGCATCAAAGCTGCCGGAAAAGGGCAAGGCACTAATACGCGCCCTCAAGAGCGGTATTGAGTCGTTCAGGGCAGAGCTCAAAGAGGAGAAGAAGTGAAGTGAGGGCTTTGAATACACTCGGCTTCACTTTCAGCTCGCCTCGGTATTCAAAGCCCTCAAATGTCATTTGTGTCTGGATCGAAAAACAAGCCAGCCCTCGCCGACATAACTAATAAGAAAAGGGAGGTGTTCTTATGAGCTTTGATGAATTTATCTTGCGGAAAAAATACTCAAAAGTTCGTGGGTATAGCCCCGCCCTTTAGGGCGAGAACTTTTGAGTCCGAAAATCTGCGTTTCGAAGCGAGGGGCGTAAAGCCCCGACTTTTAAGTCGGGGATAGCCCCGAGCAGCAGATTTTCGTTACCTGAAAGTAAAATAGAGTAACAATCAAGGCTTTTATCCCAGTACCTTGAGCTTCCCTGCCCTGACCTGGAATATCTCGCCCCCCTCAATAAGGCTCTGGATAAGCTTCTCAGGGCTGGTGATACCCTCTGATGCTGCGCGTGCAATCACCCCCTCAAAATCAGCCCCCTCTCCAGAGTCGAGGGTCTTAACGATCTCGTATATCCTCTGCGAGGGCGTGTTTTGATTAACAGTCTCCTCATCAACAACCGCATGCGCTTCCTCAGATTCCTCAGACGCCTCAGGCTTGTCCAGCCCCTTAATGGACTGGAGTTCGATCTCAAGCTGCCTCTGCCTTATCCACCGCATGTCATCAATGCCCCTGATAATCTCTGGAATGAGGTATTTCTGCGAGGAGAACTCCCTTACACGCCCAACGACAAGGAGTGTCTGACCCACCCCCAGCTCAGGGCCTATTGCTGAGTCGGGGCCGAATGACCTTAGGGTTATTACGCCTGAGCCGTCATCGAGAACAAAGGCATCCCCCTCATCTGTTTTTGAGACCACAGTTGCTATGATGTTAACCCGCGAGACCCTTCTGCCTGAGGGTGTTGTCACATAGTTCGGCTGCCATCCCTCCTTTCTGACATAGCTCCCGTTAAGGATGCCGGCTATTCTGACCTTGTAAGCTGTCTGCCTCTTCTGGAACTCTGCCATAATCACATCCTCTGTACAAAACCCCTTCGGGGCTCAAATATATCGCCAGTCCTCTTTAGCTTCTCTATCAGGTCTTCAACCTCACCCTCATCAAGCCCCTTCTCAGAGGCCTCCCTCATAAGCTCCTCAATGGGTATCATCTTGCTTTTCGTGTTTACCTCCATCTCTGCTATGATGTCCTTGAGGGTGAATATCTTTGCGCGCTTTGTGGAGGGAATGCCTGTTGAGAGCCTGTCAATGTCGATCTTACCTGTCTCCCTGTCAATACCAACCTGCATAAGGCAATAGTTCAGGAGGTCTATTGCGCGCCTGGCATCGCGCTTTGTAACCCTCGGGGAGAGCCTCGCCCTCGCAGAGGCCTCTGACAGCCTTACAAGTGCTTCAAGCTGCCTCGCTGATATTGGGATTGCCCTTGTAGCCTGGTCCTCGCCTGTGTTTGTGTTACGCATCTCAACATAGTACTTCTTTATCTCCTTAACCGCGTTCTCAGTGAGCACAGGGCTTATGTTCTGTCTTGCGTAGGCGAGGTACTTGCGTAGAAGCCCGGAATCAATCTCAACATCCTCAAAATCAGGGCTCTTATGGAGATGGAGTATGTGGCTTGCTATGCGGTCATCGCGCTCAGCGTCAGGGATGTCCTTTATAGGGAATACCAGGTCAAACCTGTTTATAAGGGCGGGGGGTAGATCAATCTGTTCAGCTATGATGCCATAGGGATCAAACCTACCGAACTTCGGGTTAGCAGCTGCAAGAACTGTAGTCCTGGCAAGGAGGGTTGCCTGAATGTTTGCCTTGCTGATCGAGACTGTCTGCTGCTCCAGTGCCTCGTGCATTGCTGACCTGTCATCCTTGCTCATCTTGTCCAGCTCGTCAATGCAGCAGATGCCGTTGTTAGCCAGCACTAGGGCTCCAGCCTCAAGGCTCCAGCCGCCCAGGAATTCGTCCTTCACAACAGCTGCTGTCAGCCCTGCGCCTGAAGCACCCTTTCCGCTGACATACCTCCCCTTGGGCGAGATGACCCCTATCCTCTTGAGAATCTGGCTCTTTCCAGCACCAGGGTCACCAACAAGGAGTATGTGTATATCCCCCCTTGAGACAATGCCGTCTTTGTACCTCTTCTGCACTCCTCCTGCAAGCTGCAGAACCAGGGCCTCCTTAACCTCTCTATAGCCGTATATTGAGGGGGCTATTGAGCTTGTTAGCTTGGTGTACACATCTGGGTCAGCAGCAATACCCTTTATCACCTCCTCCTCTTCACGCGTAATTGGGATGTCATAGAAGTCCTCAACAACTGATGCTATGCTATTTGCCTCGATAAGGAGTTCAAAGCGTGTGGACTTGCTGCCGCTGCGCAGTATCACAGGCACCTCCTTTACAACCCCCACAACAGATATCCTTGTGCCTGGGTTGGTCTTACGGTCGCTGATCGGGCTGACAAGGTCTTCTTTTAGAAAGATGTTCATCCTCTTCGGCTGCTCCCCACCCTCTAGGTCCTCGGGTGCCTCTTCAAGCACAATGCCCTGGGCATCAACGAGCTGCTTGCTTACCAGACGGAACTTGCCCTTTCTCCCACAGCCACAGCTTGAGGGCTCCTTAAAGCTTGTATCTAGCTGGAGCACTGATATGATGTTGCCGCAGCTTGGGCACTCAAACCTTGATGACACAACCTGGGGGCGCACATCTGACTTCTGCCTTACCAGCCCCTCGGTAACAATCACCCGCCCTATGTGCTCGCTGCGTATATCCCTCAGCATGAGGTACTGCGTGCCTGGGAGGTTGAAGAACCTAACCCTCAGATTCTTTGTCTCTGAGAGGATGTCGAGTTGCTCAACTCCAAGCTCTGCAGCCCTTATAGCCTCGTCTGGCTCATTCAGCAGGTGTTCTGCAATCGCTGGGTCAAAGCGTGAGAGCTTAGCAAAATCAACGCCTACAGAGTGCTTGCCCTTTGCAGCTATCTCTACCAATTCCTTAATGTATTCCTGCTCAAAGAACTCTGCAAAGCGCTTTATCTCCTCAGCTGCATCCAACTTCATCCCCCCTTAAAGAATGTAAAGACTATTAGCTTATTAA
>PEYS01000187.1 GCA_002763335.1 Candidatus Woesearchaeota archaeon CG08_land_8_20_14_0_20_47_9
AGAGATATCCTCCACCAAAGCAGAAGAGATTCTCGACTCTTATGATTACGAAAAGGATAAAAGATCACGGTTTCAGTATGAAATGACAGAGTCTGTGAAAAAGGCAAAGGCTGAAACATCCCTCAGAAGAGCAAAAGAATTTGTTTTTGAGCTAAGGAAGTTAATGGGATAAAAGGGGGCTATTTAAAAGGCCTGTTCTCTTAAAAGCAGACTAACCAGCTTTGAGAGACCTGAGGCCGGAAAACTTATCTCACATCTCGTCTCTAGCCAATCATAGCTATTGGGGTGGGGGCTGGCTGCTGGCTGGTTTGGGTGAGGTAAGGCTATTATTAAAAAGATATTAAAAAACATAACAGAGATCATCCAAAGCATCTATAACGAGAACACCCTAGCTATTTAAAAATTTCCCTATTAATTCCGCAAATCTTCCGAAACAATTTTAAAATCATCCGGAATATTTCCGGATCATGGATGAGGGGGAGTTTGTTGAGAACTTTAACAGGGCTATTGCCGGGTCAGAGACAATAGTCTTCTCCTCGCTATGCTCCATAAACTACAGTGGGAGGGCTGAGTCAAGGCTAGAGGAAGGCGACAGAATCATAATAATAAAGAGCGATAAGACCCTGCTTGTGCATCAGCCGACTGGGAGCAATCCGATAAACTACATGAAGGAGGGCTCGCAACACGCCCTTGAACAGAATAATGGCTTTCTTGTGCTTAAAAGCAGGAACCCAGGCGCAAAGGAATACCTAGACATCTGCATCAAGCAGATACACTTCCTGAGGGCATTAAGCCTGAGTGACAGCAAGAAGCTCCAGCTTGCAGGGAGTGAGAGAGATATGGCTGACATGCTCTACAACAGCCCTGAGCTTGTTGAGCCTGGATTCAAGCCATTGTCAAGGGAGGAGCATACAAAGTATGGGTTTATTGACCTCTTTGGTTATGATAAGAACAGCTGTCTGGTTGTTGTTGAGTGCAAGCGCTATGCAGGTGATATGAAGGCTGTCTCGCAGCTCGCAAGGTATGTTAAGCGCATAAAGAGAGCAAGGGGCCTTACAAGGGTAAGGGGCATTCTCGCATGCCCAAGAATAAGCCCTGCTGCTGCCCATATGCTTGCAGATCACGGCTTCAAATTCATAAGAGTCAACCCGCCAAAATACCTA
>PEYS01000060.1 GCA_002763335.1 Candidatus Woesearchaeota archaeon CG08_land_8_20_14_0_20_47_9
GCCCGCCATGGAGGGAAGCGTGTTCGTCGTCGCACTCGCTTTCAGCCACATGGTTTCGGAAACACTTCCCGCCGTGTTCTTCGCGCTTCCGAGCGCGGGGCAGAGCGCGTCGGTGCTTCCAGCGCAGGAGCTGGCGCTGAAGGGCGAGGGAGCGAAGGCGCTGAAGCTGATGCTGCACGGACTGTTTGGCGGGATGGTCGCGGCGCTCGCGCTCCTTCCCTTCGCGTGGTTCGCCGTACCCCTGCTTTACGGCGCGGCGAAGCCGCTGACGTGGGCGCTGCTTTCGGGAATAGTAATCGCGTCGCTATGGACGGATAAGGAATGGAAGGCAGTAGTGGTGTTCGCACTTTCGGGAGTGTTCGGCTTTCTCGTTTTCTCGACGCCGCTTCTGCGCGAACCGTTATTCCCGCTCCTCACCGGACTGTTCGGAATTCCGGCTCTGCTGAACGCGATGCGGGGTGAAGGGAAAGCGCCGAAACAGAAGGATTGCGGCCACGTGAAAGCAGGCGTTCCTTTGATTGCGGCAGGAGCTGTTGCGGGCGTGTTCTCGCCATTACTTCCGGCATTGAACCCGGCGTTCCTGAGTGCCGCGGCGTTCATGGCAATCGGCGAATGGAGCGGCGAGGGGTTCCTCGTGCTGGCGTCGTCGGTAACCGCGTCGAAGATGGTGGCGGATTTCGCGGGCGTGGCGATGCTGGGGAAGGCGCGTTCGGGCGCAGCCGCTGCGGTGCAGGATTTGCTCGGAAGAGCCGACGTGGCGCAGACGGGAATGATGCTCGGCGCAGCTGCGTTCGCGCTCTGCGTCTCGGTGGCGGTTCTTCTGGCGGCGTATAGGCTGTTTATCGGAATACGGATAGGGAGGAAGGCGTACGCATCGTTGCTTGTCCTGATTGTCGCCGCGGTTTTTCTCTTTGAAGGCGCGGCGGGGGTGTTCGTCTGCGGGATTGCCGCCGCGATAGGCGTGATGCCGATTCTTTCGGGCACGAGGCGCAGCTACTCCATGGGCGCGCTCATCCTGCCCGCGATTCTATGGTCGCTCGGCGCGTCACTCGGCGTATTTTAATAAGCACTTTTTGCTCGAGCTGTTGCTCTCGCAAAACCTGCACTAAAAACGGGGGGGGAAATCAGGAGAATCGTTGAACTGAAAGGGGGGAGCGCCCTGCTGGACGCGCGCCGCGGCGCGCGTCATACAAGCGCACCCCCCTTGCGGGTTCGGTGTATTTTAATAAACAGACGGAGTAATGCGTTCATGACGCGCCGCGCCCAGATTTCCATCGAGT
>PEYS01000098.1 GCA_002763335.1 Candidatus Woesearchaeota archaeon CG08_land_8_20_14_0_20_47_9
GAGAATTTTATTAGCGGAATAGCTGAGACTTTTTGGACAACCCCCTTTACGCCCCTCGCTTCGAAACGCAGATTTTCGGACTCAAAAGTTCTCGCCCTAAAGGGCGGGGCTATACCCACGAACTTTTGAGATATTGTAACACCTCATCTTATCTTCAGTTATAGGATAAGACTAATTGGCATAGCATGCCAAACGCCCTCAACCAACCTCACCACAAGCATGAGGGCGTTGGGTATGCTTTATGTGGGGTGAGGAGAACAGAATATCATATTGTACGTACATGGAATTTTAGACCTAGGTCACTGAGCCCAGTACATGGGAGTCGCGGCTGCATATAGCCCCACCTATGCCAGCTTTCAGTCCTGAGCCTTCAGCTTTTAGCCTTGAGGGTGTTTTTGGTTATTGGTTCTTGGACATTGTCAAAATTATATGGAAAAGCTTGACTACCGAGGCGAGCCGTAAAGGTGAAGCCGAGTGCATTCAAGGTTTTCCAACGCAAACCTTTTTAAATCTCCTTTAGCTTCTTTTGCTGATTATGGTTAGGCGTGCAATTGCTGGATCTAGCTCTAGGAAGGCTGATGAGGCTGATAGTGTTGGAGCAGTTCTTATAGGCCTCCATCCCTTGGAGCGTAAGCTGCTGTCTGCTGTGGCTCAGGCTGGTAAAGGCAGGTTGATTAAGCACGCATTCCAGCTTGATGAGCTTGCAAGGGCTGCCTCGCTTAAGGATGTTGAGGCCATGCGCGCAATGCAGTGGCTATCAAACAAGAAGGCAGTGAAGATTGATGAAGGGATAACAAGCACGGTTGTCCTTGGAGAGAACGGCAGGAGATACCTCAAAGAGGGGCTCCCTGAGAGGAGGCTTCTCATGGCTCTCAAAACAAGTGCTGTCAAGGGCGCGGAGGGGGATAAGGCAGCCAGGCATGCGGGCCAATCGCTGAAGCAGACAGACTGGGAGTCAAGGGGCCTGTCAAGAGAGGAGCTCGGGGCTAGCATCGGCGTACTCAAGAAGAAGCAAGCCATAGCAATGGAGAGGCAGGATAATGATGAGGTAATAACCCTTACTGGGCAGGGCAGGGGCCTGCTTGAAAAGCCGATGCCTGAGGAGGAGTTCCTCAGAACACTTCCGCGGAATGAGAAGTCACTAAAACAGGGGGAGAGGCAAATCCTTGAGGAGCTTAAGAGGCGCAAGGACATAATCATAGTTGAAACAAGGAAGGCCTACTCCTTAACCCTCACAAGCCTTGGCGAGAGGCTTGCAGACCAGCTCAAGGAAGGCTTAGAGCTTGCAGAGAGGCTCACGCCAGAGATGCTGAGAACAGGCTCATGGAAGAAGAAGGGCTTCAGGGCATTTGACGTTAAAGCCAAGCTCCCAGAGATTTACGGCGGCAGGAAGCAGCACTACAGGGCATTCCTTGATGAGGTGAAGCAGCGCTTTGCTGCAATGGGCTTTATTGAGATGACTGGCCCGATAGTTGAGTCAGAGTTCTGGGATATGGATGTCCTCTTCATGCCACAGTTCCACTCAGCAAGGGACATACACGACGCCTACTATGTTAAGGGCCCAAAATACGCAGATGACCTCCCAAAGGAGCTTGTAAAGAGGGTTGCTGCATCGCATGAGCATGGAGAGGGCACCGCTAGCAGGGGATGGAGGTACAGGTTTGACCTGAAGCGAACCGCAAGGCTATTGCTAAGAACCCAGGGCACAGCACTATCAGCAAGAACACTGGCATCAAAGGAACTTAAAATTCCAGGGAGGTACTTTGCCATAGCCAGGTGCTTCAGGTATGATGTTATAGATGCAACTCACAACTGCGACTTCTTCCAGACAGAGGGCATAGTTGTTGAGGAGGGCCTGACAATCAAGCACCTCTTCGGCTTGCTCGAGATGTTTGCGCGGGAGTTTGCAGATGCAGATGAGATAAAGATAACCCCTGCCTATTTCCCCTTCACAGAGCCTAGCGCAACCCTCTACGCAAGGCATCCAGAGTTAGGGTGGATTGAACTTGGCGGATCAGGCATATTCAGGCCAGAGATGACAAAGCCATTAGGAATTGAGCAGCCTGTGATTGCTTGGGGAATAGGAATAGATAGAATCGCCATGTTCAGGCTGGGGATAACAGACATAAGAACCCTCTTCTCCAATGACCTGGAATTCCTGAGAAAACAGAAGGTGATTTGAATGAGCATTGACATAGATGAGATTGAAAGCCTGCAGGGGAGCCTGAAGGGCAAGAAGAGTCATCCTAAGACAAGGCAAGCTGCAGAGGTGTGGATAAACAAGAGCGTGGAGCAGATATCAGAGAGGATGAAACAGCTATCAGAGACAGGGGATAAGGAGAGGATGTCTGAGGAGATCGCCAACATAATGGTCTTCTGCATAAGCATCCACTCAATGCTGGAGGAGTTCTACGGCCACAGGCCGTTAGCAGAAAAGATAAGGGAGCGGGTGAAGGATAGCTAGGGTTGAGCAGATATGCCTACAATAACATTCTCACTTTCAGACCTGAACAGGCTTGTCAGCAGGAGGCTGAGCACAGATGAGCTTGCAGGCCTCCTGGAGTATGGCAAGGGCGAGTTCGAGGGCTATGACAAGGATACTGACCAGGCCAGTGTGAGCTTCGACGACACAAACCTCCCCTACCTATGGTCAGTTGAGGGCATAGCCAGACTTATAAGGCATGTCCTAGGCCTCTCCAAGGGGATAGAGAAGCCTGGGTTGGAGAAGGCTGACTACAGCCTGGTAGTTGATCCCTCAGTCAGAAACATCAGGCCTTTTATTGCAGCATTTGTCGCCAGGGGCAAGAGGGTTGATGACTACCTAATAAAGCAGATCATTCAGCTTCAGGAAAAGCTCTGCGAGAACTACGGCAGAAGGCGGAGAAAGATAGCAATCGGGGTTTATTCCTTCAAAAATATAAGCTTCCCAGTACACTACAGGGCAACAGACCCTGATGAGGTATCGTTCATACCCCTCGACTTCTCAGATCCATTAACGCAGAGGCAGATACTGAACAAGCACCCCAAGGGCAGAGAGTACGCCTTCATACTTGAAGGGCTTAGGAAATATCCTATCCTGATGGATGACAAGGGGGCTGTACTGAGCTTCCCCCCAATAATAAACTCTGCCATAACAGGCAAGATTGAGGAGGGTGAGGAGGATCTCTTCTTTGAGGTCACAGGGATTGATCTTGAGGCAGTCAACCTGGCTTGCAACATATTTGCGTACGCCCTCAGCGAGAGGGGCTTCACCCTTAGCCCAGTAGAGATACGCTACCACGACCATGGAGCATTAACACCTGATCTGGGCTGCTCAACTATTAAGATCTCAGAGGGGCATATCCAGAGGATACTTGGGCTGAGCCTCAGGGAGGCTGAGGTGAAAGAGCTACTTGAAAGGGCAGGCTATGATTTCGTAGAATGGACAGCCACAATACCCCCTTACAGGGCAGACATAATGCACCCGTGCGATGTGATCGAAGACCTGGGCATAGTGTATGGCTACAACAGGATCAGTAATAAGCCCCTCTCAAGCTACGGGCGTGGGGAACTGAACCCGAAAACAATATTCATAGACAAGCTCAGAGAGCTTGTGATAGGCCTCGGCTACCAGGAGCTTATGAGCCCTGTGCTGAGCAACAAGGGGCTGCTCTATGAGAAGATGCTTACCAGTGACCAGGGCACAGTGGAGATAGAGGAGTTTATGTCAGAGACATACTCTGTAGTCAGAAGCTGGATCATGCCCCTCCTGCTTGACGCCCTATCTAAGAACAAGCACGTAAGCTACCCCCAGCTTGTGTTTGAGCAGGGCATAACAGCTGTCAATGAGCGTGGCAGGATCAGGGAGCGCGAGAGGCTATGCTGCCTTAATGCCTCTGGCGAGGTTAATTTCACAGTTGCGCGGCAGACAGCAGAGTACATTCTAAGGAGCGTAGGTATTAGGTATGCGGTTGAGGCATGCGATGATCCATCATTCACGCCTGGAAGATGCTGCAGGCTCGTTGCTGGAAGGCCCCTCGCCATAATCGGCGAGCTAAAGCCAGATGTCCTTGAGAAGTTTGGCCTTGAGATGCCTGTCGCAGGCTTTGAGATGGATGTGGACCAGCTGCATAACCGCCTGAAAGAGAAGAAGCAGTCATAATAATGACATCAACTCAGTTGGCCTGCGGGAGGCGCTCAGCATTTATCGCCATCTTCTGACATGGGAATGGGGTGCCTGCTACCTCAATCAGTGGTATGAACTTGATATCCACTATCTCCCCATAAGCATCTGCATCGTACTCAAGGGCCTCTCTTAAAACAGATGCTGCATCAACCACCTGGCTGAAGTCCTTTGTCAGTACATTCCTGCTATCCCCTACAACAATTGCCTTAACACCCCTGATCTGCTTTAAGCCCGAGTTCTCAATCATAAAGGTTATCCTGATATCCTTCCCAGAGCTCTCATAAAAGACCTGCTCCCTGCCCTCAATCCTGTAAATATTGATCGCTACGCCGCTGCAGTCTGCATTCGGCTGCTGAATACCCTCTCCATCACCGGCGTCAGCATAGAGGCTTCCCAGGTTCATAACCATGGCCCCCAAAGCAACAGCAAAGGCTATAAGCAGAACAGTGGCAATGAGTGGCGAAACCCCTCTCTTGCTGAAGATCAACCTTCCTTTTTTAAAGACCATATCCTCACCTACTTAAAGACAATACAATTTAAATCTTTTCTTTTTTATGCAGTACAATCACCCCTAGGTAGAGCGGCGTCATTGATGCCATGGCTATGCCTGCTCCCAGGAAGACCAGGCTTAGGCTGTAGATGTCTGCAAGGTATGCTCCTAATGGGACAATGACAAGCTGGGGCACAACCACCAGTATGCTCAGGGTTGAAAAAAACACCCTCCTCTCCCGCTCCCCTGCAAGGTCAATCAGGAGCAGATTCTGGGCCACGCCAGCTATCACGCTCCCGATAACCCCCAGTAGCGTTGCCTCAGCAATCGCAAACATGGTTGGGTTGTAATAATATGTGAGGGGGGTTATCGCCATAAGCAGTGTGCCGAAGACCAGCATCGGGAACTTGCCGTACTTATCAGCATTCATCTTGCTTATCTTAGGCCCCAGAAGCGAGGCCAGTAGGGCCATTATGAATATGAAAGCAACATTTGTAAAGCCGCCAAAGCCTGTCCTGAAAAAAGCCCTGAATATGAATATGCCGTAGAATGAGTTCACCAGGGTCTGGAGCGAGCCCATAACAGCGCCTGTTACGAGCAGGAGCAGGAGGATGCGCTTTGAGGTCACCGCCCTTATATTCTCAAAAGACTCCTTAAACCCCCTGCCAAGCTCGCTTAGTATGCCCCCATGTTCATCTGATTGCCCTTGATCCCTTATGAACGAAAGGGCGTATCCTGAGAGTATGAAGAGTATTGCAGCCATGTCAAAGGCAATGAGGTAGCCGTATAGGCGGAAGGAGAGCGGATTTCCAAAGAGGCTTAAAGACACAACCTCACCGCTTTCCGGGAAGGCATCCATTATCCTTCCGCCAATGAAGAGGCTTACAGCCGTTGTAATGATACCGAAATAGGCGATCTTCTTAAGCGCGTAGCTGCGCCTCTCTTTCTTGATGCGCGAGCTGAGCAGACGCTGATAGGGCTCGCCATACGAGACCACGCTTATTGTGGCCACAGCCATGCCCAGCAGAAAGAGAGGCAATGACTTGAACATTGAGGCAGATGCAACAATAATCAGGCTAAAGCCGAAGAGTATGCCTGCAAGGCCGATAGACCTTACCGGCACCCTGCGGAGCCTCATGTACGAGTTCATGAAAAAGGCCATCACCACCTCGAGAAACGCCTTCAGGGCGTTGAAGAGTCCAACGATGAAATAAGAGGAGGCGATCTGCATCAGGAGTATGTTGATAAACTGCTGCGAGGCCAGGCCAAAACCAATCCTGTCATAGAACTCCTTTATCATAAAGAAGTGATTCTCTATACGCTCCCTCTTCCTCTTCTCAGAATCAGCGCCAGCTGACTCTGAGATGGCTGAGCTGATATCCGCCTGCAGAAAGCCCTGCTCACCTAAGGCGAGGCTTATCTCGCGGGAGCTCTCACCACTAACCTTCCTCTTTTTTACCTCATCAGCAAGACTCTTCATCCGTGATTATAGATTCAAATGGTGTTTAAAAGCTTTTCGTAGCACGCCGAGGCTGGGATTCGAACCCAGACATCCTTTCGGAA
>PEYS01000088.1 GCA_002763335.1 Candidatus Woesearchaeota archaeon CG08_land_8_20_14_0_20_47_9
AGATTTTCGGACTCAAAAGTTCTCGCCCTAAAGGGCGGGGCTATACCCACGAACTTTTGAGTATGTTATTTGATCTGAGAAAAAATCCGGCCGTGGCGCAGGCGAGGCGGTAAACTCGCGAGGGTGGCGAGCAGGACATTTTGCGAAGCCTTGCTGAGCAAAATGTCCGTCTGCAGCCATGGATGGCTGGATTTTTTCTTAATTACCTCCCTTGAGACTCTTTTTATATTCGTTAATCAGATGCTCATTTAAATGCCCCTCTGCAATCAGGCGTAGATGCTCTGCATCCTCTAAATCCTTATTGCTCTTCAGAACCTCTTCCTTATATGCTATCTGAAGCTCTAATGGCGAGGTTTTTAGCTGTTTGCTGCCTAGTTTTATTATAAGGGGGTTTTTAAGCGATGCATCGTCATAAACATCCTTTGAAAATTTAACCTCAGAGTTTGGAGAGACAGTCTTGTCTACAGCAAACCTGATGCTGTGTTTCAAAGTCAATAAATCATACAAATCGCCAAGTTTTGACGAATTTAAACACCAGAAGCCTGCCTCAACAAGATCCTTGTGTAGTGCAGCAAGTTGCTCTTTAGTTAGCCTGGGAATAATAAAATCAACATCATCTGTCCCCCTGCTTCTGCCGAGAAGGATTGCAACATAGCCGCTGACAATAACATAATCTGTATGTTTTTCGAGGATCTCTTTGAATTTGAAAACAAAACTGTCTAGCTTGTTTATGACTTTGTGCAACTGCACTGTGTTTTTGTCAATAAATTTCATCAGCGATCACCAGTTAATGCTCTATCAATATCCCCGAACTTTCTCTTGTGCTTTGCACGCATCATCTCAAATGCAGTTTCAAGATCAATACCAAGTTCATTCGACAATGCAGCTAACACGAAGAGTATATCCCCTAGCTCCTCTTCAAGCTGTGCCTTGTCAAAGGACTTATGCCTCTTAACCCCCTCACTAAGCGAGAGCTGTTCCCCGACTTCGCCAACCTCTTCCACCAACCTGGAGAAGTAATTCCATTTTGTCCAATTAGTCTCACCAATCTCTTCTATCCAGGCCTTTACGTACTGCTGCAGCTCATTCAGGTGCATGTATTTGGGCTAGTAAAGACAGTTTAAAAAGTTTGTTAGAGGCAGAGAGTTGAGGGCTTTGAATAACCCGGCTGCGCTGGGTATTCAAAGCCCTTAGATGTCATCTCCATCGGAATCGAAAATATGAATAGCGGCTCCTTATCGATATAATCAATCCAAGAAAAAGAGGTGTTCTTTAACCATGCAGCAAAGCGCAAGAGTCCAGTTCCCAAAAGATTTAAATAGTGGTTGTATTGCAAAGTATACATATGTATGATAAATTAAACATAACTGAAACCCACTTGCGAGTACTTTCACTATTTACGAATGGATTTGACAAAGAGTATTACATAAGAGAGGTTGGAAAATTACTTAAAATAAGCCCTAGAACAGCCCAGTTAATTCTTGATGATTTGGAGAAGAAAGGTATCTTAGAGTCAAAAACAAAAGGTAAGATCAGAGCATATGCAATTAAAAGAACCTGCTCAAGCCAAAGATACATCACATTTTCCGAACTGTATAAAACAATAACTTTTTTGGAAAAAAACTTGTTTATAAGGGAGATAATAGAAAAAATAATTCCATTTATTAATGGGATTGGTATTATTTTTGGGAGTTATGCTAAGGGAACTGCAAATAAAGAATCTGATTTAGATATATTTATTGCTGGCAGATACGACGGACAGGAGATTAAAAAAATTTCAAAAACTTACGGGATCGAGATAAGCGTGAAATGTTACCCACTAAAAACATTTGAGAAGAATCTTCCAAATGACATTTTGCTAAAAGAAATATTAAAGAACCATGTTGTTTTTCTGAATTCAGAGCTGTTTGTGCGAATGGTGCTAAAAAATGGATAAAATCAACTGGTGTGCTAGTAAGAGAGGGGGTTTAACTTTAGTAGAACCAAATGCAAACCTTGCTGAAGCGTATATTAAAAAAGCAGAAGAAGCGCTGGAGTCAGTAAGGGTGAATATAATAAAAGACTGGAAAATATCCACAGCATACCATGCAATTTACTTTTCTCTTTACGCTCTGTTAGTAAAAATGGGCGTCAAATGCGAAATTCACTCATGTACTATAGAATTTGCAAGGCAATTTCTTAATGAATATTTCAGCGAAGATGAGCTCGATTTTACTGAAGATTCTCTTAAAGCCAGGATAGATTCTCAGTATTATATCGACAGGGCCGTTTCAGATGCTCAATACAACAAGATGGTTAAAAATGCTCCAGAATTTCTGGTGAAATGTAAATCAATACTTGTAAAACTTAATGAAAAGAAGATAAATGAAATAAGAAAGAAATGTCGAGATAGAATCAAGTAGAGATGACGGAAAAATGCTAGTCGTTGCGTTCAACGGAAGCCCTAGAAAGAACGGGAATACTGCAATGCTTATAAGGGAGGTCTTCAAGGAGCTTGAAAAGGAGGGCATAAAGACAGAGCTTATCCAACTTGCAGAAAACCCAGTAAGGGGATGCACCGCCTGCGGCAAATGCTTCACCATGAGGAACAAGCGGTGCGCAATAGAATCTGACATGCTGAACAGCTGCATTGAAAAGATGCTCGCTGCAGATGGCATCATCTTGGGCTCTCCTGTGTATTTTTCAACAATGACCCCAGAGCTAAAGGCGCTGATTGACCGTGCAGGCATGGTTGCAAGGGCAAACAATGACATGTTCAAGCGCAAGATTGGCATAGCAGTTGTGGCAGAAAGGCGAGCAGGTTCAGTGCTGACATTTGACACGATAAACAACTTCTTCCTCATAAGCCAGATGATTATTCCAGGATCATCATACTGGAACATGGGTGTTGGAATGGCTCCTGGAGAGGTCAAGAAGGACAAGGAAGGCATGGCAACTATGAGAACCCTGGGCGTAAATATGGCTTGGCTTATAAAGAGGGTAAAGGAGTGAGGGCTTTGAATGCAGTCATTCCATCGGTGTGCTCACGAGCGTTTGATTCCATTCGGCCACGAGAAATCCAAGCGTTTGGGCTTGCCTTACGGCAAGAGTCAAAAGCTCTTCTACTGATTTAAGCAGAACATTTAAAAAAGCCCTTGGCTTCCGGAGCTGTGAAGGCTAGGCTGGGGAGCCAGTCCCTCCTTGTAACTGCAAGCGGGCTTTACGGCAGGGCTGAAGCCTGTGGAGAGGGCGCTTTCATCTGATTGCAGTCCTGTGCTGTACAATGAAGCCTTGTCCTGAGGGATCAGGTCTTAGGAGAAATATGTCAGGCGGGGAACCGAGCAGCATTAACCTCAAGCTCTGGTGCTCTCAGGGTAGCAGGGCTAAGGAAGGCATAGGGGAGCTGCTTTCAGTTGAGGCGTTCCATCTACAGGCGCGCCTTCTCTTTTACTACCAGAGACTGATGGAAAGCTGATCTTTCTCCGATGATATTGACGTGGAAAACCTTGAATACCGACTGAGCTGGGAAGCCGAGTGCATTCAAGGTTTTCTATAAGAACTCTCCGCTTACAAAGAAGTAGATCATCAGGCAGCCTATACCCAAGGCGAGAGAGCCAAGAACTGCGATAAGAACAGGTGTAAAGAATATCAGGAGCGAGCAGCTGACTATCATGCCGGCTGTGAGGGCGTAGAGAGGCCTTGAGCCGTACATAACGCTGCCTCCATCCATAAACGGCAAGGGTAGTATGTTTGTAACTGCAAGTACGATGTTTATGAATATTGCCTTCTCTATCAGCGGGCCCTGTATAAAGCTAAGCGCCTTAAAGAAGATGGCCAATACCAGGTTTGAGAGCGGGCCCATAAGGGCGATAATGCCAATAGAGAAGACATTCAGGTGATACCTAAAGTAGCCCAGGCGCTGCCCCTCAAGCATCTTAACCCTTATTGTGCCTGCTGGGAGAAACGGCAGCTTGCCATAGGTCATTATGCTCAGTACAATCCCCCCTAGGAGCCCGTAGAGGAAGATCTCGGTCTCAACAGCGTAGCCGATTGCAAGGGCATAGAGGCGATGAGCAGTCTCATGCACCAGGAGAGAGAGTGTAACAATAATCATGCTGTTAAAGAGATTAAAGAGCCATAGCGAGAAATCAAACTCGGCGCCAGTATCAAAGCCAGCCCCGATTATCAGGCTAAGGCAGAGTATTGTTATTATTAAACCGCCAAGCTCGCTGCCGCTAAAGCGGTAGTACTTCCTGAGCTTTGCACTGAGGTTAGAGACTCCTTCAACAACAGAGGTTGGCATAGCAGCCAAATTTATTTTCCAGTATATATAATTTGTGACAGAAATGCCAAGACTGGTTGCTGCCTATAGCCTTCCCATAAGCATGTCTGTAAGCAGGGGTAGCATTATCTCATGCCGGCCTATGAAGTAATAGCCCTTGCCTCCAAGCCTTGTAGGCCTGGCAACAATGTTCTCAGCAACCCTGTATTGGTGCATCATGTCAAATGCCGCAGCAGTAAAGTTTCTTACCTCAAAACCGAGATTGCGCACGATGGTAAGGGCCTTTAAAAACACCTCTGGGAGCAGGACAGCAGAGCCAATATTGATTATCACCCCTCCCTCAAGTTTGCTAACAGACTCAGTCAGGATCTTGAAATCCTGATAGGTTGCCCTGCCAATGGCTGCACCATCACAGCTTGGATGCTGGTGTGTTATATCAGTTCCTATTGCAACGTGCACTGTTGCGGGTATTTTAAGCTGATACGCCCTTGCAAGTATGGAGAGATGCATGTACCAGAGCTTTTTCTCTGTTATAAACCTGCCCAGGGCAGCTCCATGACCTATATCAGGTGATTCTGATACCGCCTTATTTATAAGGCTGCCTGTCTCCTCTGCCATGCCGAAGCTGCCGTTGTCTATTGCTGCTGCGACGTCTTCGCTTGTCTTGCCTATTAGTGCAATCTCAAAGTCGTGTATAGACCCTGCCCCGTTCATCGCAACATGCGTAATCATACCCTCCTGCATAAGCTCAAGGATGCAGGGCGAGACTCCGCACTTTATAACATGGCCCCCCATCATAACAATAACCTGCTTCTTCCCCTTTGCAGCACTCTTTAGATCCATGACAAGGTTATTCAAGTCATTGGCTGCAAGGATGCTGGGCAGCCTATCAGAAAAGCTCTTCCTCTTGTTATTGTAGAAGTCCTTGGCATCCACCTTGTTGTTTCTGTTTTTTATAGAGTATGTTTTTATCTTTGAAAAGTCGATCATGCGGGGAAGAAGAGGGGAGGAGTTATAAAAAGGTTGTTGAAAGATTTTTATAGTTTGAGTGATTCCTAATCATATTAACATAAATGTGGGGTGTGTAATAATGGATCCAGACGGATTGGACATCAGTTTGAACGCAAGTGCCTCACACCCCCTGATTTCGTGTGGAACCTGTTTTTGGCTGTTTGTTTTGTTGGTATGGTGCAGCGGGGTAAGAATTTATAGGTTCGGATAATCGCTTTTCATTGTTTAAGTTACAAAATATATTTTATAGTCAGGTCATTAATAGAGATTTTGTTTGGGATATGTGTTGGTAATTAGATAGTTTGCATCAGTTATATTCAAAACACCAATTTTTAACCCAAAATAATTAATTTCGATATTGAAAAATACCATATTAATATTACATTATATTATTATAATTATATTATTATTTATAAATAAAATAAATAATACATAATATAATATAAAGAAACTGATTGATTCTTTTTTGTTACGATGTTTGCTCTTAATGGTTCAGTTGTGATACTAAATATATTTTACATCAATTTCTTTAATAAGGGCATATTTTATCATAAATTTTACAAAAGATATTTTAAAAAGCCATGTACTGAGCATGAAATTGTTTATTAACAACCACCAAAATAATCTCCACAGGAAACCATGGTGTGGGGGGGAAGTGGTTTTTGTCAGCATACTATTAAACAGGTCAATCAAGTTTAACATCATAAAACTGTGGTTTGAGGTGGAAAAGTTTGAATGGTGGGCCGATCCTCAAGCAAAGCCGTAGGTAGTAGGTTATTCAAGGTTTTCAATGATTATAGTTACATCCCTGCCCACAATAGGCAGCCACCAAGCCTGCCCCATCCAAACTGAAATAAAAGGCGGATGAAGGTTATGCTAGGAAGCCTGCTTAACACAACATAATTTATTTAGCTCAAT
>PEYS01000183.1 GCA_002763335.1 Candidatus Woesearchaeota archaeon CG08_land_8_20_14_0_20_47_9
CTCAAGGGAGGTGCTAAGCCCAGGCAACACGAGCCTGCGTAACTCATCACAGCATCTTATCTACAGGAATACATCTGACGGGAGTATAAAAAATGAGGGGTTGTTCTCGCATGATTCGCTCTCTGAAAATGGGGGGGTCTATGCAAAATCCTGCACCAGCAGCTGCTTTGTTATTAACATAACAGCAAGGAGCGCTGAGGGCGGTATCGAGGAGACTCGCCTTGTCTCAGTAAAGCCGGCATGCCCAGAAGCAAGGATCATACACTACGATGTCAGGTTTGACAGCAGGGGCAATGTCAGCTACCCATTTGGCAGGGTCATAACAAGTGCTCAGACTGGCTATGTGGTATACCCCTTTGATGATCTCTACGCCCCTGTCATTGCAGAGACCTCGCAGTATGCTGGGGTAAAACTCCTTGTTGGAACAAACGCAACTGCAGCTGCTCTCAATATAACAACAAGCGGATTTGCGATAGTAAATGCAAAGGTCAACCCTGCAGGGCAGTACATCGAGTCTGATGATACCCACCTCACTGAATTCATCAATGCGGGGGAGAACATGAACTACAGCAGCTATTATGCCTGGTTCAGCCAGAACCAGGATTTTAAGCCAAAGTCATTTGTAAACACCTCGATCTACCCTGCCCAGTTCTACGGAGAGGCTCTAAAGGAAGAATTTGAATCACTAGGGATCACGCCTGACCTCGCAAACGTGGGCTTTGATGCTGAGCAGAAGGTTGTCCGCCTGAATGCCCAGACGTGGTATGATGAGGACATGGGAGCATTCGGGAATGACTCTGTAATTGTAAAGAACGGGAGTCTTGAGAATTCAACATTTTCTCATTGGGGCGGTAGCTATTTCACATTCAACATAAACCTCGCGCATGAAAACGCACTCCTATTCTGGTGGAACCGCTACGTCAACAGGTCCCATTTCAAGCCTGTCAACTGGAGCCTCTCAGAGTACGGTGTAGGGGGGCATTTTGCTGACATGAGCAGCAATGCAAGAACAGGGAGCTACAGCCTGATTATGAACAGCACAAACTCATCAGACATGCAATGGGTTATTGCGCAGAAGAGCCTTGGAGGCATGAATTCAGGCGATAATGTGAGCATAAGCTGCTGGACAACGCTCCTCAGAAACTGCACGACATGCAGCCAGTGCGGCCTGCTTCTCAACCTGCTGCGTTACAAGGCCTCAGGTTCATGGCAGGAGATGGGTAGCGACGTAAAGCCCTCATCTGACCCGCTAGGGGAATGGGTTAGGCATGAGACAAACTACACCCTGCCTGCTGACGCAACAGACACCATGATGAAGCACATTATCTGCGCTACAGACGGCTCATTCCTGGTTGACGACTGCACAGTAAAGAGGAATGGCGTGGTTATAAGCTCTGACAGCTTTGAGGAGTGGTACAGCTCAGATACTATGCTCTACAGGAACGGCTTTGATGACATGGAGGATGTTAGGCGTGACTTCAGCAAGGAGCTTGAAAACAGGACTCGTATGAGCACGCTTGACGGCTTTATGAGGACATTGGAGTTATTGGACGCCCACAACATAAGCAGCATAATAAACCAGTGGACCCCCAGGATACACCTAAACAAGTTTGCTGACATGCTCTGCTACGAGAACCCGACAACAAGCCCATTCAGGGCCGCAAGCTCCCCTGATGACGGCTGGACCGCTGTAAGGGACGCGACAGCGATTGAGAGGCAGAGGAGGCTGAGTATAGTGGCTGAGTCTCTAAGGCATTTTGTTAACCCCGGAAGGATTCTTATGATCTCAATGGAGAGCTATGAGGCATGGGATACAATCTACCCTATCTCCTCAGCAGCAGCAAGGCAGTACAGCGCGATAGCCTCGCACTCCCTGACAACCAGGAATTTTGCAGCAGACAGGAACGACAGCTACATCATCGCAAGGATGCAGATAAACAACGCCTTCCTGCCAACAATCAACGGAAGCGGTTTCTTTATTAACAGCAGCGAGGGGAGCTTTCCCTTTGCTTACAGGCTGTGGATTGTGGCAGATGAAGAAGCCATTGTATATACTGACGCTGATATGTTCAGCCTTGACAGCTCAGAGGTGAGCCCTGTAACAGGGGGCCAGATTGCTGTAAGCCAGGGAAGGCACCTCATCGAGCTCTTTAAGGGGAGCCTCCTGCTGAGGAACAGGACAGGCATCAGGCTTGTGCTTGGCTGGAAGAGCAGCGCAGGCTACCTTGTAGAGGGGATTGCAAACCAGACGCACCCGAGCCTTAACTTTAACCAAGCCCTATGGGCCCTTGACATGAACACAAGCAGGATTATTGGAAGGGGCAGCATTAGTGAGGATGCAGTGCCTGGCGAGAGAAGGCAATTCCTGTTCTTCAACCTAACAAGGGTTGTTATAAACAGCTCATCCAATGCATCACTCTACTCTGGCTCATTGCTTGTTGCAAACACAAGCCAACTCTGGGTCACAAGCATAAGCGAGGCAGAGAAGCATGTCAAGAGCAACTTCAGCGTTGCTATAAACGCAACACTCCTGCTCTTAGTTCCAAGCTGTTCTATCTCAGCGGTTAACTTCACCAGCCATAGCGGATTAATAAGCAGTCCAGGGTATTCGTGCAACAACAACACAGGCCTGCTTGAGGTCAACCTGAGTGGCATAGAGCCTTCAGAGTCAAGCAACGTGCTAGTTATAACATACGGCTCAGGCTACTGCTACGAGCCCTGGGAGTGCACTGCATGGGGAGCCTGCCTAAACAGCATCCAGACGAGGAGCTGCACATGCTTATGCGGGGATAGCAGCTGCTACGGTGACCATACAACAAGCAGATCATGCTCAGAGCCCCAGCAAGCAGCCACAGGTGGAGGTAGTGGAGGTATGGGTATTAACACAAGCAGCATAGAGGGAGCAGGTGCAGCAGGTGCGGATGATGGCGTGCCTTCTGAGGATAACGAGAGCAGGGAGGCTGTCAGCGAATCCCCTGGCGCGCATTTCTCCTCAGAGGAATATGAGAGGGCCGGAATGCTCTATGAAAGCCCCCTGGCAGGGGATGCGTTTTATCACAAGACTCAGGGCGAGGAGGCAAGTGGCGTGTCAGTCCCAAGATATCCTATCACTGCCAAGTCTGTTAATGCCCTGCTTATGATCCTGGCGCTCTTCTGCGCAGCCTCTTATCACGAGATCCCCGGCAGAACAAAGTAGAGTAGGAAGGCGGTTGTTGCACGCATTGCAATCGGGCTTAGAAGGCCGCCGCTCTTCTTAAAGAGCCATCCTGAGAGGAGTGCGAGGGCAAATACAACCAGGAGCTCAGCCATATGCGCAGGTGCAAATAGCGAGAAGATGGCAGCGTATATGAGGGCCGTGATGAGGATGGGGTGGCGGTAGAGCTGGGCTGCGCTGGTCTGGATAATGCACCTGAACACAAGCTCCTCTGCAGAGACAAAGATCAGGATGGGGATAATCCACAGCCAGATAAGCCTAGGCCCTGGCTGCCCAAATGGGTTTAGACCTAAAAAACCTAGCCCTGTGAGCTTGTATGCGAGAACAGCTGTCACCACGGCTATTGAAAGCGCTGGCAGCAGACTCCAGTCAAGTGCTATTGCTGTCTTGGACCTTATCAGGTGGCGCCTGAGCGTCAGCATCCCGTATATGAGGATGATCACTGAGCCGATGTAGACCTTAATCCCAAGATTTGTGTTAAGGCTTCCAAGACTGACCATCAAGGCCAGCACAAGGCTGATGACCTGGTATATGATCTGCTCCTCAACAGCAAGGCTGCTGTCAAGAGCCAGGTATATGAGGGCTGAACCTGAGATGAATGCTGCGATGCTACCTGCAAGGGGGCTGTATGCGAAGCACGCCCTGACTATGGCGAACCCTGCTATAATCAGGCCCAGTCTCACCCCTGTTTTATTGAGTTTCATCATCTGCCTCCAAGCAGCCTTGCTAAAAACGACCATGCGAAGCCAATGAGGAGGGTTAGAATTATTGGGTAGAATGCCCATCTGAGCTGGCTGCTATTCCTGCTAGCTGAGAGGAGCTCATACGCTATTAGGGCTGCCAGAAGCAGGAGGGTGTTAATTACAAAGAAGAGGGCGTTGTATTGGCATCCCTGGAGCAAGAACATTTTCAGCTTGTGGGCTTTTTCATCTCACTATAGCCGCACCTACCACATGCAATCCTGTTGGCGTGGTTTGCCATAAAGACTCCTACGCCGCATTTTGGGCAGAAGCGGTTCTTTCGCTTAATCTCGCCACTTGCCACCCCATAGATTCCAGCGATCTTCACTACCTTCTTGGGCTTTGGCCTTGGTTTCTTTGCCATCCTGATATCACCGAGGGCTTTGAATACCCAGCTGCGCTGGGTATTCAAAGTTTTCCATCGTTAACAAGCGGTATCATGATTCTGCTTCAGACTTATCAGAAGCATGTTTTTCCTTTGCAGCTGGGCCCTCTGCCTTGCCAGTCTTCTCAGCAACCCTCTTCCCACCCATCCTAACGAGGGTGTGCCCCGGCTCATTCTTTTTTAATGATTCCCTGTCACTGTAGACATGCGCGGTTACTGCTGCCCTTGGCTGGCCGTAGACAGGGCTGATGTTCTTTATAACAACGAGCTCTGGCAGTACCTTGAGTTTTGAGGCGAGGCTGTCCCTCACCTCAAGGCGCCTAGGCGTGGCTCCTGAGTAGTTCATCTCTGCATAAACCTCTTTCCGTGATAGGAGGGGCTTCTCAACAGTCTCCTTTATTATCACTTCCATACAATCACCTTACCTTCACGACGTATTCGCCCTCGCTTGAGATGTCCATCTTCTTTGCAATAACAGACTTTGAGGGGTGGAGTACATTCACCCTGCCCTGCCAGTTTGTGGTTAGCTGATTACCCTTGCATAATGGGCATCGGTCACCCTCAACAAAAACCTTGCAGCGCATACAAACCTTCTTTTTCATCACCACACCCCTAGCTTGTCCCTTTTGCCTCTTTTGCCTTAGGCTTGCTCTCATACACCCAGTCCAGCCTTCCAAGATAAGGCTGCCTCATGGTAAGCCCTATCTTCGGGTTGCTTATGTCCTTGTAGCTTACAGCTATTATCCTGGCCTTACAGAGGTCATTCGGCTTTAGTGTGCGCTTGGTCTCCTTGCCCATCAGCACCTTGTCCTTACTGAATGAGACAAAGTCATCCATTGTCTGGCTTATGTGTATCATGCCGTCTATAGGGCCTATGTTCATAAACGCCCCGAAGTCAGCAATATCGCGTATCTTGCCCAGAACCACCTCCTGCAGCTTGGGTTTAAATGTCAGCAGCTCAAACTCTGTTTCATAGTAGGCCGCGCCATCTCCGGAGATTATTATGCCCTCACCAACTGACTTGACATCTGAGACGTCTATAACTATGCCGAGCTCCTTTGATATAAAGCCGTCGTACTTCTTTTTCACCATTTGAAGTATAGCCTCGTTAAGGGGCGTGCCAAACATATCAGGGGGCACTCTGATGTGATCCCTGATGAGGGTCTTGTAAAACATGCGGTTTTTCACCTTCTAGTTTTCGTCAAATGCAAGGTAGCTCTTCTGCCTCATCACGACAATGGGCACATCTAGAGCCTTCAGCCTTCTCTTAAGCTCCTTGTCCTGGGTGGCAACCACGAGGTTGCCTCTCTCTGCTAGGGCAAGTATCATGTCATCCACTGTGCTTGTGGGGTGATAAGCCTCTGCTTTAAAAAGTTTTGCTGTTCTAAGTATCCTGAGCCCCTTTTTTTCAACGAGCTTAAGTGCCAGCGCCGCTGCCCTGCTCTTCTTCCCAATGCCCGAAGCCAGTCTTTTAAGCTCCCCGATGCTCCCCTCCAGGACGCAGGGCTCTGCCTTGCCTGTAATGATGCGCTCAAGCTCTGAGAATATGTCTATGCCAAACTCAGAGGGTATCATCAGGAAGTTGGTGTCTAATAGAACCCGCATATGTCTTAACATGATTCTAGTATTAAAAAAGACCTGTTTAAATAGATTTTGATAGCGACGGCCTTCTACGATATTGACATCCGAAAACCTTGAACCCGAGGCGAGCTGAGCGAAGCCGAGGTAACGAAAATCTGCTGCTCGGGGCTATCCCCGACTTAAAAGTCGGGGCTTTACGCCCCTCGCTTCGAAACGCA
>PEYS01000228.1 GCA_002763335.1 Candidatus Woesearchaeota archaeon CG08_land_8_20_14_0_20_47_9
TAAAGCCCCGACTTTTAAGTCGGGGATAGCCCCGAGCAGGCGAATTTTTTTTACCTTCGGTAAGAGTCAAAAGCTCGCCTTGCTGCAAGAAGCTCGCCCGCCGAGCAAGGCAATCGAGCATGCCCCCCGCTTGCTTTGTGCGGGCGAGCTTTTGACCATCTAAAGTAGCAGTTCCGACATCAGAAAACCTTGAATGCCGATTTAGCTGGGAAGCCGAGTCTATTCAAGGTTTTCAGGTATTATCCCCTCCCTCCGGAGTAGGCTTTTGATTTCTGATTTTGATAGTGGGGTCATATTTCTTGAGTTGTAACCCTTGAAGCCTGCTGCGCTAAGGGTCTCCTTGTCAAAATGCTCGGAGACACCCCCAGTCACAGGGCGTGTTTGCTCGCTAAAGCTTCTGTTTCCTCGCATTTTTTCCAGATTAGTCTTTCCACCAGTCTCAGACTGGCGGAAGGATAATCTTTCTATGAAATGAGGGATGTTTATCTTCGGCCTTAAGATAAACATATCCTCCCTTTCTTCAACATCCCGCGTTTCTTCTCTGGTCATCAATGATTCATGAAGTTTTTCACCAGGTCTAATCCCAACATATTCCACCCTAATATCACTTGCGCTATGATTATAGACCGGGGCAAGTTCCTCTATCATTACCTCTGCAACATTTATTATCCTTAAACTCTTCATCTTCAGGATAAATATCTCTCTGCCATTCATTATCTCTGCGGCCTTTAACACCAGGTTTACAGCATCGGATATTGACATAAAAAATCTGGTCATTTTTCTGGATGTGACTGTAACCGGGCCCCCCGCCTTTATTTGTTCTCTGAAGGTTGGTATTACTGAGCCGTTGGAATTCACCACATTCCCGAATCTGACGCAGGCAAATTTTGTTTTAAAATCGCCAAATGGGGCATTGAGGACTAACCTTTCACTTAATAACTTGGTTGCACCCATCACGTTTACTGGGCCAACAGCCTTATCGGTAGAGATAAAAATAAACCTCCCGACATCACTCTCTCTGGCAGCCTCAATCACATTCTGGGTGCCGAGAACATTAGTCTTGACAGCCTCAAAGGGGTTGTATTCGCATAGGGGAACGTGTTTAAGTGCGGCTGCGTGAAAGACGATATCAACCCCTTTCATCGCCATCATCAGCCTCTTTTTATCCCTTACATTACCAATTAGCGACCGGATCTTGTCTGATTTTAATTCCTGTCCTAATCTGAATTGGCCGGATTCATCCTGATCAAACACCCTGATCCTTTTAACATCATACTTGGTAAGCTGCCTTGTAATCTCAGAGCCAATCGAGCCGCATCCTCCGGTGATCAGAATGTCCTTATCGTTAAATGCGTTGTTGAAGGTTTCCATTCTATGCCTCTTCCTCCATTATTGTTTTTAGCGCCCCTGTAACAAACTTTATCTCTGTTTCACCCATCTGGGGGTATAGGGGGAGCACAATGGTCTGATTGCTGATCTTCTCAGAAACCGGGAAATCACCCCCCCTGTAACCGAATTTTTCTATATAAAATGGCTGGAGGTGGATGCAGGGATAAAAATAGGCCTTTGAAGCAATGCCCCTCTTCCCTAGTTCTGCAATGATCCTATTCCTGTCAAGGCCTATAATCCTTATCGGGAATATAAACCATGTGTGCTCGTTATGCTCTCTGATTTTAGGTAAAACTATCCCTCTCGTCCCTTGTAATTCTTCCATGTATGCCCTGGCTATTTCTCTACGCCTCTTTATCAGGGAATCCAATTTATCCAGTTGGGCTATGCCTAATGCAGAGCTTATTTCACTAAGGCGATAATTGTACCCTATCCTCTCGTGAAGCAACCACTGCATGTCTTTACCCCTCCCCTGGTTCGCATAGCTTTTGCATAAATTGTAGATTTCCTCGTTATCAGTTACTATCATACCTCCCTCTCCAGTTGTCATTTGTTTGTTAGGGTAAAAAGCAAAAACTGCGGCCTGTCCAAATGAGCCTACCTTCCTTCCTTTATAGGTGGCATTGATGGACTCACAGGCGTCTTCAATAACCGCAAGGCCAAACTTTTTTGCAATCTTCATTATGGGGTCCATATCGCAGCTCTGGCCGAAAACATGAACTACTAGAATCGCCTTCGTATTTTTTGTCACCTTTTCCGTAATTTTCCCCGGGTCCATGTTGAAGCTCTCTTCTTCTATATCAACAAAGACTGGCCTTGCATTCTCGTAAAGGATGCTGTTTGCAGAGGCGATAAACGAAAACGGGCTTGTGATCACCTCATCTCCTTCCTTTATCCCCAAGGCTTTTATGCAGAGGTGAAGGCCGGAGGTTCCTGAATTTACCCCTACAGCGTATCTGGTTCCAATCAGATTGGCGAATCTCCTCTCGAACTCATCTAGCCTTGGCCCTAGGCTTAAGCAGCCGGACTCCAATACCTCCACTACCGCCTTGATCTCCTCTGTGGCTGTACAGGGCCTGGCCAGGGGAATCTTCCACTCCATCCTTCTCATCTCTCCTCTCATCTCTCCCCTGTTTTGTGTTGCAGATACTCCGGGAAAAATTGGGCATTTTCGTATTTTAGGTACTGCTCCCTTTTCCCAGATTTCCTGCATAATTCCTTATATGCCTTTAGATTATAAATTTTTTTGTAGGTATAAAAATCTGCGGTATCAGCTGAAAAGGACATCTTGAATCTGAGTAGCCCATCATCCTCAGATGGTGAGCTGCCTCCCCCCATAACAAAGTACCTATACCCATCTGATTTGCCCCACTTTATCACCTCATCAATCAGAATGTCGTTTGGACGCAGGAGGATGTATTGTGGATCCGTGCCACGTAAAAAGTCATAGAGCACCCCATACCTTCCCAGCTCTATAGATGAACAGATTATCTTACCCTCATACTCCACCTGGAATAATCTGGCCTCATCTTTAAGTTTTTCAAAAAGCCCTCTGAAAAAGGTTTCATTAAAATAATAGAAGCTCTCGGCATTCTTTCTATCCATTGATTTAGAGTATATCTCTATAAACCTTGAAATTGCTTCTTTGGAGTTATCATGATAAACCCTCAGTCTGTTTCTTACTGCCTTATTTATGTTTTTCCTGGTATGCCTGGTATATTCTCTGTGGATTCTATCAATACTCTTTGTTAAATCAACATATACAATCTTTCTGTCATAAGCCACGTTTGCAGCATCCGGATAAAGCTCATGGTTCCTCAATATCGGGTTAAGACGCTGGAATTCTGTTACGACGCCATTTTCCCTGCAATGCTCGTTAAACCTCCCTATAAACTTAAGAAATGACGCATTCAATAGCTTGCTGTCTTTTATATTATGTATGGGGCCTCCAAAATACCACGGTGAAACAAGGTCGATGTAAGGCCCAAACTGAGAATCCCCAGGTAGTAGGACAGGCCTTTCAAAGTAGGGGATCAGGATGTGGTTCCTGCCATCCCAAAAATAAACGTATATGGCCTTATGCCCTGTATAGTTCTGAAAGACCCTTAAGTAGTCAGGATGGGCGTGGACATCAGCCTTCTCACAGCTCTCCAGTATGGCCTTCACATCTTCTGCCTCATCAAGGTTCATTATCTTCAGCTGGTATTCTCCCATTCTGCGCTCCTTTTCGTTTCATGCCCCTCCCAACTATTTCTTTAAGCCCCCTCACCATCCTGTCAATATCAAGCCTTGTCACATCCTGGTGTATTGGCAGGTTGGTTATCCTCTTAGAGATATAGTATGAGCTTTCGTACCCCTTGCCTATCTGCTCGATCAGCCTGTAGTATAATGAGATCAGCTCAATACCCCTGTCAAGCATCTCAAAGTAGACCTTATCCCTGTCCTTGTTCTTAATCAGGATCGGGAAATTTAAGGGCACTATCCAGTCAGGGAGTTGAGGGTAGAGTATCTCGATGCCCGCGCACTTTAGCTTGTCCAGCATATACAGGTAGTTCTCTCTTCTAATCCTTGCAATCTCCTCCAGGTCAAACTTTGGGAAGAGCTTGATATGCTCTGAGTCCTCGATATCAGGGTCTTTTATCTCCGGGTTGTTTATCTGGAGTATCCCACCCTCCTTTATTGGCAGGCTTTTATGCAGCGAGAAGAAGCTTGCATCGCCAAAGCTGCCCAGCTTCTTGCCGCTGTATGTTGACATCAGGGCGTGGGCACAGTCCTCAACGAGGTACTTATGGTGTTTCCTGCAGATAGATGCGATCTCCTCAATATCACCCTGGACAAAGCCAAAGTAGTGTATGACCAGCACAGAGTTTATGCTTGGGTCTTTCACCTTGGCTATAAAGTCTTTCATGTCAATTGATAGGTCCTTGTTGATGTTGTAGAATGCGTATTTCATGCCCAGCTCTCTGATTGGGTCAAAGACCCCTGAGCCTTCCTTATCATTTATCCCTATATATGCGGGGAGGAGTATCCTGTTGTTTGCAGGAATCAGCCTAAGGATGTGGGAAAAGGCAGTCCGCCCTTTATCTACGAAGATCCTCCTCTTAAGGCATACTGCCTCCTCAGGGAGCTTCCTCACAGGCATCTGATTCAGCTTTGCACTTGCCTCCTCATAGCCGGGGTTTAATTTCAAGACATGCTGCCATTCCCTCTTGGCATTTTCAAGCTCGCCCTTCTTCTCATAGGCAACGCCAAGGTAGAAGTGGGCAAAGTCCAGGTGGGGGTAAAGCTTTATCACAGATTTAAAGTCCCCAATAGCCCTATCGTAGTTGCCATCTACAAGATTAGGGTTGTTTTTAAAGTTCATGTCGAGGTTTGCCTCATCTGCAAGCTCCTTGAGATACTCAGGCGTGAATTCAGGCGTTTCTATACAGCCCAGGTAGAAGCTCTTCCTATTATCAAATTTATCCTCCTTCAGATAGCCCTTTTCCTCGCATAAAGCCCTTAGCTCTGTCCCGTAGTGCGGGAATGCTATGAAGAAGTGTGTCCAGTCCAGCCTTAATGAGCGGGCAAACTCAACAGTCTCCTTTATGTTCTCCCTTGTCTCTCCTGGATAGCCGATTATAAAAAAGCCTTTAACCTTGAGGCCAACCTGCTTTGCCTTCTCAACCAGGGGTTTTACCCTTGACAGGTTTACTGGCTTGTGCATGAGTCTTCTTAAGACATCCTGGCTCCCTGATTCTATTGCCAGGGATATGGTATGAGCACCGCTATCCTTCATCCTCTCTATGATCTCTTCATCAAGGGAGAAGACAGCTGAGCCGCTCGGAACATTCCAGCTTACGCCAATTTTTTTGAGGCCGTCAAATATCTTTAATGCCCTTTCCTTGTCTACAGTGAGGTTGTCATCCTCGAAGTGTATCTCCCTGACCCCGTACTGATCAACCAGCTGCCTTACCTCCCTTATCACATTCTCAGCTGAGCGGGCCCTCCACCTCCTGCCCTCCACATGCTTTAGGCAGCAGAATGTGCAGTTTGCAGGGCATCCCCTTGAGCTGAGTACTGTTGTGTATGGTATCTGCCTTAGGTCATTGCTATGGGGTGATTGCGCGCTGGAGTAGATGTCCATCTTAAGCAGGTGCCTTGCAGGAAAGGGGAGCTCATCCAGGTTTTCTATAAATCTTGTCTTAGGGTTAATGACCACTCTTCCGTCCTTTTTATATGCAATCCCATCAATATCTGAAAAGTCAGCACCCCGCTCTAACGCCTTCACCAAATCCCTGAAGCTGTATTCTCCCTCCCCCAGGATGACAAAGTCAACGTTCTTCTGCCTTATTGTCTCATCCGCCCTCACTGTTGGGTGTATGCCCCCAATTATTGTTGGGATCCCTGGGTTGAACTCCTTTACCAGCCTGCATACATTATAGGCATCCAATGCCTTGTTTGAGAATAGGCAGGATACGCCTACCACGTCAGGTGAGAACTCTGCAATTATCCTCTTAAGGGCATTGTCAGAGAGGCCGTACTTAACCCCCTCATCAAGGTACTCTGGCTCTTCATTAAAGCCCTCTGCTATGCAGTCAACTATCCTGACCTCATAACCCTGTTCTTCCATTACTGCTGCAATGTATGCCAAACCTAAAGGGGGCACTACCCCGATCCTGCACTTCCTCGCATCCATATCCCTGGGCCTTGTAAGGCTCGGGTCTACAAGCAGTATCCTCTTCATATTGTCATCTTCATGTCATCGAGGGCTTTGAATAACCCCTGCAGGGG
>PEYS01000176.1:0-19218 GCA_002763335.1 Candidatus Woesearchaeota archaeon CG08_land_8_20_14_0_20_47_9
TGAAGGAAAAAAATCCCGGACTATTAGAGGAATTAGTACAAGCTACAGGGGGTGAACCTCAGCCGGGTTCAAGTGGCAGTTTAGAGCAAGCTGCCTCTAATCCAATCGAAGCTAATACATCGAAGGGAGCTCCCAATAAGATCCAGCCATACGAATACTTTATAGCAAAAGCCATTGCAGCTTCTCTTGATTTTGTGGTTGGGTTTATTATAGGTTATAAATCATATGAAGAACGTAATCCTGATTGGGCTCTCAAACTTGGTGGCAGCGGTCTTAATTTTATTTACTCTGCTGTTGGTGCAGTGATTGCTGGCAAAAATGCCAAAGCATTGGGTTATTCATTGGGTTATAGAATATGGCATTGCTTTGTTGAGTTTTGGCGCTATATTGGTATAGGTGAAGCGGCTCAATTTGTAGGAATACTTGTAGGAGCAGGGGTTGCAGTCTATGCGGATGCGGAAAATAGATAGCGAGAGCGCTATGATTATAGGAGGGATTCTTGCGACAGTTGGTTTGGCCTTGAATTCTGCTTTTACAATCAAAGATGCACTCAATGCGGCTAAGGCAGCATATAAACCTGGTGCTTTGGGTGGCTTGCGTGCTATTGGTGCTTATTTAAAACACTTTGCCAAGTCAACGTTTACATATTCTGTAATAAGCCTCATTGCTCTAGGAGTGGGGGGTGGAGTGCACCCCTATTTTTGGACTGTAAGATAACGAATATTTAAAACCTCCTTTTCAAACTCGTTAGGCGGCACATATCCTATGGATGAGTGCAGCCTTTTAGCATTAAACTCCCTCGTATGTTGTCTCTTTACCATTTTGCACCCTCTTTTATCAGCCTTATTTATAAAGGCTAGCTTGTAGGTTTTCGTTATCTAAGTGTCCAGTTTCAAGGGTGCACTCCACTTTTTTTTTCATCCTTAGAAAGAATCAGCTGCGGGATAGAAGGTAGATAACTCTGTCCATAGCCGTAAGGAGAGAAACATATAAGTCTTTTCATTTTTTGCCACTTTAAAGCGATCGTAGATTGTCAAATAAGTAACCACGGTATCATAGTCATAAGCAGGAAGGTTTAAATAGAAACATGTTTTCCTTGTTTTTGGGAAGAAAGGCCTGTATTTCGACGAAGTCTGTTAGGTTTATTGAGCTCTGAGTATTTAAGCAATTGACGGTTAATGGGTGTAAGATGTCGCGGTCGGAGAAACTCAAACAATCAGCAAAAGGTAGGCTAAGGGATAAAATAGAGAAGCGAGCTCCAGGATTACTCGAGCCACAGAAAGGGTACATTGCTAGTATAGACGGAAGCGATATTGAGGCAATTATAGAAGACCTATCAGAGGTGGATAGGGGGGATGAGTTCTTTTGTAAGCTTCCTGAGAAGTGGCAGAAAAAGTTTATTGGTTATAAAAAGAAATGCAATGCAAAAGATAAATATTTAATCATTCTATATTACGATGGCCCTACGATTAAAAGGTGGATTGAAGAAAAAGAGATTTATGAAGGTAGGCCTAGTAAATTAGAATATTTTATCAGAGACATGATAGCAGACATATCGCGAAACACATGTCTGATAGAGGGTGAATTCAGCGTCAATAAAGCGGTGATTGCAACAGACATATCTGTCACAATTGACGATCTTAAGCGCATATTCACCAGAAATATCCAGGCTGTAGAGGAAATGATCAAGATATCTCCCCAGCAAATAATCAAAGGTGTCTTGGTCGAGTATAAATCAGGAGCTCCTGAGATTGGTTCAGATCCCATTACGCAGATTACCATAGAATTAAACAATAAATTTAGAACCTCGCCAGATTACCAAGGGATTGTAGGTAATCTTAATGGAGCTGCTGAAAGAATTGCGTTGGTTTTAGAAGAAGCGCTCAGTTACGCAGGCTACAACGAAACCTTTGATAATAAACCAAGCTTAACAGTTAACAGTTCAACGATCAGTGTGGGATTAAAGGGGGGTGGTTGGGAACCGAGAGATGCTTATGATCTTGTTAGGAGATCAATAAAATCTTTTTGCGATTATATTGAGGAAGCAAAGCGTGAAGCTGATCGTAAAGAGGCTGCAAAGAAAACAGGTGTTACAGGATGGGAAGGTTTTGAGTGAAAAGGTAATTTACTCTCTTATTAGAGCTAACTAAGCAAATATGTTAGAACGTTATAGATGCTATAAACAGGCTAGGCGTTCATAAAAACATAGGGGCAAGGTAGGATGAGATTGCGGAAGAAAATAAGGGAGCTATTTAGAGGTCATAAAGAAGAATTTCCTGAGAACACCTCCGATTAGAGGATGGGTGGTTCTCTTGAACAGCAGCTACCTTTTAATATAACATCATCAAATAGGTTTAGTGATTATACAAAACAGGAGTTGTGAGTTAGCGTTAAAGTAGTTGTCCAGCATTAATGGAAATGATAAAATCACCAAATGCGTTGTGTGAATTGGAGGAGGATAAAAACGCTTGGAGAGAAAAGATTTCATTTGAGTCGTAATTTAGGCGCGGACTGGGAATCAGCGAAAACTACTCTGAATGAAATATGTGAGAAAATGTGGAATTCACTTGTTGATCGTTACACGCATGATGCGCATTCCGAATTGGAAAAATGTAAGCGTCTTATTCTTGGTGGCAGTTTTTATGATGCTGAACAGCTTCTCAGCAGTGATATTAGAAATAAATCATTAGCGAATCAGTTAATAGGTGTAATGTGGGGATATGAGCTCTTACGCGCTATGGAGAAGTCAAATTACAGCGAAGCTAGACAAATAATTGAGTTCCATATGTCAGCGTCAACCTTCACGAAGAAGAGTTTAGTTCGTTTAATAGGAACAAAAGAGATAGCTGCTGGCAAATCATGGGATGACGCTGTGAAGGAGGGTTATATTATATAGGTGGGCAATAACAAGTTTTTGCAACTTTATTTTTGGCAAGCGCTCTAAAAAGCCAGGCATTCTAGGACAGAATTAACTGGAGGACAATTGAAGTTTCAGGTTGTATATTGCTCTACTTGTCTCATGTAGCAACCATAATTTTAAGAAATATGCCTCACACCCCATAACAACAGACTTTAGAGTTGAAAGCAACATCAACACAGTAACTGGAATGGCTAAAAATAATGATTCCATAAGCAATGATAGTAAGCTTATCCTTAGAGATGGATGTATGGTAGAACGTCTTATTGATGAAAAAAATTCTCGAATTGTTTTCTATAACAGCAAAAAGGCCGGTATAATATCAAAATTGTGGGGAAGTGAAGTATAACTATTAAAGTTGAAACCCCTGAGGATTTTCCATTGATTACAGGGAGAGTTTTACAAGTAATAAGAAGGTATGAACCTCTGAGAACAGCTCTGGAAGAGGCTCTAGAAGACAGATACTCTTAATCATTTACTTCTCTGACCTTACCCAACTCATACACCAATAACATTTAAAAACCCCTACTTCTCCCAATAAGACATGCCAAAATGCCAGATCTGCAAGAAGAAGCTGGAAGAGACATTCCTCAACAAGATAGTGGGCACTGTTGTGAGAGACAACAAGGGCAAAAAGCATGTAATCTGCTCAGAGTGCCAGGGCAAGCTGCGTGATAAGGAGAAGATGCTGGAGAAGCTGTGATCTGCCCCTGTAGCATAGTAGCCAATGCGTCGCTCTCGTAAAGCGAAGACCGTGGGTGCAACTCCCTCCAGGGGCTGTTTAATTAGTTATTGGTTTTTGGTTAAAGGGCATGGCTATCTAGGCATTCTGCCTTTCAGTCAGATACTTCCACAGCGGCTTAACAACAATCTTCCTACTACCTACCTTAAATTCATCCTCCTGATTAAAGGTCAGAATTAAACTTAAAAGTTCGTGGGCATTGCCCCGCCCTTTAGGGCGAGAACTTTTAATGCAGTCATTCCATCGGTGTGCTCTAAGCAAGCCCACCGATTCCATTCGGCAGTCAAAAGCTCGCTTGGAAGGCGAATTTTTGTGATTTATGGTCATTTAACTTACTCTTGCAGTATCCTGATTGTCTCTCTTTGCATCTTTAATATTAATTTCTTTATCTTTTTAAGTTGCTGTAAGTCAATGCTAGTCTCAACACCATAGGTAGAAAGCTCCCTGCTTTCTCTTACAGTAGGATTAGCAATATTCTTTTCAACATCAAGAGTATCAAATTGGGTGACCAAGTCTCTGTCTAAATTCAACTCCTTCTCGTTTATTAAAGTAAGTATGGCAGTTATTGTACAGGCTTGATTCCTAGATTCAAAACCATATTTAGCAAGGATTGCCAAAAAGCAGTGATAGATAGCGTAAAAACCGACATTCAAGGCCCAGTCGAATACTTTTAGCTTTTCAAGAGTCTGGACAATACCATAATTATACTCAGATTTCTTAACATGCTTTTGTGCTAAATCCAGATCTGGCTTAGTTTTTATCAGCCTTCTTGGATCTTTCAGGCACCACTTCAGATGCTCATCTATTTGCGGCATTTTCTGATAACCTCCACAAACTTTTCAGGGTTGTGGAATACAAGACAATCGGAGAGCATATTATAAAAGATTTTATCTCCTTTATTTAGTAGAACATCTTTTTTTGTTATATCTACATATCTGATGGGTTGTTCAACTAATTCAGATTTTCTTATCTCATCCTTTATCCTTTTAACTTCTTTGGATTCTTTAGCGTCGTACATGAGCAAAACATCAATATCATTGAAATCCTTGGTCTTTATTGATGAACCAAAGACTACACCCATTTCTATACACAGCTTAAATTTTCTTAGGCTATGTAATAATACAGCTAGCCATTTAGGAAACTCCTTCTCCTCCAAACTTAGCATATATTCCATAAACTTGATAGCTAGCTTATTCTCGTATTCATAAGAAAAAAAGACTGAATTGCCTATCTCATCCCTAACTAAAAGCTTTTTATCTGCCAAAAGGTTACATAACTTGTTAGCATGGGCATGATTGATATCCAATATTCTTGCTAATTGCCTGGCATTATACCCATCCTTGTAATGCTTAAACAGATATTTAGCTATCTGGATCTCAATCTTCGTAAATTGTATGTTATTAACAGCCATGTGTATTCTGAGAACATACGTTATATATAAATTTATGGTTTTTAATTGGCCTAAATTAGTCTGCCCCGAGAAAGGATTGGATTTAACAATCTCGATTTAACGAAGTCCGACGATAATAAAACAACCAGACTTTCGGAGATATTTACAGGCTTACACGACAGAAGGAATCTCCTAATATTTAGTCTCTTTATTAAAGTTGGATTTAGGCGAAGGCGAGGAACAAGAACATCACAAGCCGAAACCGTTAAATCACTGTTAAGCCTCTTTTTCTGAAAGAAGAAGTCAAGAATTGCGGAGCAATTCGAGGATGGAGTGCACCCTTGAAACTGGATAGGTAGAATAGGGGTGCACTCCATTCCCGGTGTCGCACACATTTATTAAAAAATTTGTTCTCATCAACTTTAAATCTACCTTTTCGCTCATATTCTTCTGAATAGCCTCACATCAAATTCTTTAAACCCTCTTTTTTTCCAGAATTCCAAAGCAGGGTTCTTTAACCTTACATTACACTGAATATACCTTACTTTTTTTGATCTGAAAAAAGAAATTGCTTTTTTTAGTAACAAAGTTCCGATATTATTCTTTCTTTCATTCTTGTGAACTGCAAGAACTTCAATCTCACCTACGTTCTGTATTCTCTTGAATGGTAATCTCTTCGGGAAAAACAGACTCACCAGACCTGCAACATCCCCATTAACCTCTGCAACGAATACTGTGTATTTTTTGTTCTTAATCAACTTTTGCCATGATAAAATCTCTTTTTTTATAGTCGGAAAGTTGATTGGATCAAGAGGACTATACCTACTATGCTGCTTTAAGAAATCTAAACTTATTTGTGCAATCTCCTTAGCATCCTTTAACTTCGCTTTTCTTATTCTGATTAAGTTTTGCATTGTTAGTACGATGATCAACACGGGTATATATAGTTTTCTTAAATCTGTAATTATTTAGTATCCTGAAGGGTTCTTCAGGATACTAAATAATTACTTAAATTTAAATCTTGGAATGGAGAACTAATAATTCTCTTATCCTATTCCCTTCTCCTAACCGATATCTATCCTTAATATTAAATCCTTCAACGTATAATTTCTCAAGTGGAGCCATCCCTGCTTAAATATAATCAACGATAAGAGTCTCCAAATTGCTGATTGCTGTACTTAGTTTTGTTAGTTCAACGCTAAGTTTGTTACGGTTAGGGTCAGCAGTATCCAACTTTGATAATTGGTCCTGTATTTGTTTCCGTTGGCTATAAAGATCATTTTAATGTAGCTATCTGCTGTTGGTATAAAGCCTCTTTCTGCTCCAATTCTACCTTTTTTCTTCTTCGTTCATTTTTTTCACCCAAATGATGGCACTTCTCTATAGTTAATGGGGTTATGATTTAAATTTATCTAAATTTGTAACGAAAATCTGCTGCTCGGAGCAAATGAGAGGTCAGAGGAGAGAGGTGAGAGATCAGAGACCAGAGGCGAGAAGTCTCATCTCTGACAACTGATCTCTAGCCTCTGATATGCCCCTCGCTTCGACATGCAGATTTTCGGACTCAGAAGTTTCGCCCTGAGGCGCGAGCTGCCCACGAGCTTTTGAGTATCTAATACATCATCCTTCGGAATCTTCCTCACTTTAAGCCTTTGCTCAGCATGTTTTGTGAAGATAATCAACATGCTTGCAAGTGATATCCTGTTGATCAATAAGAATTTGGTGTGTGTTAAGTAAAGTTTCTAACTGTACACAGTTAAAGGAAAAATCCAGCCATGGCGCAGGCGAAAGCGCTTTCCCTTACGGGGTGCCGAGAAGGACATTTTGTGAGACTTTGCCGAGCAAAATGTCCGTCTGCCGCCATGGATGGCTGGATTTTTCCGACAAAACAGGACAATAGTAAGAAGGCATATACTTCAGAATTCAACTCAGCACGATTTCATAATAGGATCTGCTCTTTTAAATTAAAACTATCAATCAATACAGTGCACTTGCTTTAATCCATGTTGCTTCTGGTCATATTGTGATATACAATCATTTTTTTCATCAGAACTATTATATATGCATGTTTCAAATGTGTAACATGATTCTTTCTCATTACGTTTATAACACTCAACTTTAAGATTCCATTTATAAAACCCTGTAGGTATTTCTGAATTACATTTTTCCCAAGCAGAGTTGAGATTCTCAGATGACCCACTTTCGCAATTTTTTGATCTAAATTGTAACATAATCAGATCTGCAGTTATGGACCCTAAATTAAGATTTGTTTTCTTTGTTTTTGGATAGAAGAATCCACTTTGATCCGATAACCAAAATCCGATATTTCCTGCCTCTCTTTGTCCAATGTTCTTTACAAGAAATTGAAATTGATAATTCTTTGGGGAAAAACCAATTTCTTCTTCTTCCAATCCGATTACTGAACGTGATGAAATTGGTTTGTCAGAGTCTAACATTTGTATTTCTATTAAAGGATCAATTGGAGGGATGCCTTTTGACTAAGCAATCAATGCTGCTTTTGTATTTTCCAATAGAAACCCATTCATAACAACTGTTGTTGCCATCAATAGCACACTTACAAAGGATATAACCATCATTAACATAGTCAGCCTTGTGTAAGGTTTTGATCCAGCCTTTCCACCTTTAATCCAATCATTTAATAAATGAGCGAAGATTATTCCAACTATAAAATAGAATGCTGTTAAGATTATGATAATAGGTGCATATGCCATACTCAGTAAAGAATATAAACATATATATAAAATTGTTTCACAAGTAGAGACAGAGAAACAAAAATGTTCAGCTATTTCTCTCAGAGCAAAGATTACTTTATATTCAGCATTGATCTTGAGCATAGTTACCGTGGGTTATGGTACATTAATCTATAATTTATACCATGTTTAAATCATTCCTTGGTTGAAACCAACACCTCTTGCTCAAATAAAACCTTCATCTACACCACCCGCCCGTCCCTCATCACAACCTCGCCCTTGACAATCGTATACACTGGCCAGCCCCTGAGCTCCATGCCTGCAAATGGTGTGTTTCTCCCCTTGCTCTCAAACTCCTCTGGATTGACAACCCCCTCTTTATTTGGATCAATTATTGTTATGTCTGCAGGGGCTCCTATTGAGAAGCTGCCATAGCCAAGCTTGTCCAGGCCCAGGATTCTTGCAGGCCCAATGGTTAGGAGCTCGATTGCCCTCCGTAGATTTATCACCCTCGCTGCAACCAGGTTTGTCATGACGAGTGGCACAGCTGTCTCAAGCCCAACCATTCCTGACTCTGCATTGTCAAACTCTACAAACTTGTCAAGGGCAGTATGCGGGGCATGATCAGTTGCAATAGCATCAATCACGCCAGATGCAAGCCCCCTCTTTATGGCTGCCACATGCTCTGCTGAGCGCAGTGGCGGGTTTACCTTGGCATTCTGGTTATAGCCAATGACAGCCTCATCAGTCAGGCTGAAGTAATGGGGGCAGGTGTCAGCAGTAACCTTGACACCCCTCTTTTTAGCAGCAGAGATCAGGTTGAGGCTGTTTTTGCATGAGACATGCGTGATGTGGATTCTTGCTCCGACTGACTCTGCAAGCAGTATGTCCCGACTTATGGCAACTGTCTCAGCAACCTCAGGCTTGCCCCTAAGGCCGAGCATGGTGGACACCCAGCCCTCGTGCATAACTCCATTATCAGCAAGCTCAAGGTCCTCTGAATGCGAGATGATAAGCATCTCAAGCATCTTGCAGTACTCTAAGGCACGCCTCATTGTAAGCGGATTCCTGACAGGCCTTCCATCATCGCTGAATGCAATTGCCCCAGCTCCCTTCAGGTCAGCAAGCTCTGCAAGCTCCTGGCCGAGGCTCTGCTTTGTAATGCAGCCAGTGCAGTGAACATTTACAAGGGCATTCTTACCCCTTGCAAGCACGTGGCTTATAACAGTCTGGTTGTCAGCAACAGGGCTTGTGTTTGGCATGCCCACTATCGTGCAGAAACCCCCGTGAGCAGCTGCCCTGCTGCATGTATCTATTGTTTCCTTATCCTCTCTGCCTGGCTCACGCATATGGACGTGCATGTCAATAAGCCCTGGGCAGGCAATAAGACCATTTGCATTAATCCTCTCAGCCCCATCAGCCTTGATGCGTTTGCTGATCTTAACAATCCTTCCCTTATCAACCAGTATGCTGAGCCTATCATCAACCCTGTTCTTAGGGTCTATAACCCTGCTGTTTGATATTAAGAGCATAGTAATCACCCCCTCCCTGTTAGCCTTGTCTGCTTGGCCAGGTCCTCACGCGGCCTTATTAAGAGGGATAGCAGGGCAAGCCTCACTGCAAGGCCGTTAGTGACCTGCTCCTCAACAACAGACTGCCTGCTCTCCATAACCTCACTTGAAAGATCAACCTCCCGATTTATCGGCCCTGGATGCATAACAATTGCATCCTCAGCAGCCTGCCTGAGCCTTGCCATGTTAACGCAGAACCTCTTTGAATATTCGCGTAGCGTTGGTATGAATGCTGCAGCAGACCTCTCAAGCTGCACTCTAAGGGCGTAGACAACATCAGCACCAGCAATTGCCTCATCAAAGTCATGGTATGTCTTCACACCAAACCTTTCCACATAAGCAGGGAGCATTGTGGGAGGGGCTGCAAGCCTGATATTTGCGTTGAATTTCCTGAGTATCCTGATAAGCGAGCCTGCAACCCGGCTGTGCAGTATGTCTCCAACAATCACCACGTCCAAGCCTTCAGCCCTGCCCCTTTTCTCGATAATGGTGTAGAGGTCAAGTAATGCCTGAGTTGGGTGCTCGTGCATGCCATCCCCTGCATTGATCACAGCAGCTTTAATCATGCGAGCGATCATCATAGGGGTGCCTGCACTTGAGTGCCTCAGGGTTATGCAGTCAGCATGCATCGCGTTAAGGGTTCTTGCAGTGTCGTTAAGTGTTTCATTCTTCTTGTTCATACTGCTTGAATCTGCTGAGATGTTGATTGTGTCAGCCCCTAAGGCTTTGCCTGCAAGCTCAAAGCTCGTTCTTGTCCTTGTACTTGGCTCGAAGAAGAAGTTTATTATGCTCCTGCCCTGAAGCAGTGGAAGCTTCTTCTCCCCGCTTGGTATAAACTCCAGCTTGAAAACCCTTGTGCAGTCCATAATAAGTTCAATGTCTGTCCTGCTTAGGGGGTCTATTCCTGTTACATCCTTTGAGCTGAGATAACGGCCTGCCATTGCTGAGGTAAGCCTCTTATGAAGATCCTCGACATTCATTTTTTATCCCCCATGGCAATCCTCCTGCCAGATGGAGTACGCTTGTACACCCCAAGCTCGGTTATTGAGGCAGCAGTCTCAAGATCAACCACTGGCCCTTCCTTGCAGATCCTGATGCCGAGCTCGTCAACGCAGCACTGCCCGCATATGCCGAAGCCGCACTTGATGTATCTCTCAAGGCTGAGCTGGGCAGCAACATGCAGATTCCTGCAAATATCTACTACTGCCTTTAGCATGGCCTCTGGCCCGCAGGCGTAAACACTCAGGCTGCCTGTCCTGTCGTGGTTATGCAGAATCCTTGCAAGCACCTCTGTTGCAAGGCCTCTGATGCCAGTGCTGCCATCCTCAGTGACTGTGATCAGCTTAACATGAGCCTGGCTTAAGCGGTTGAGGTATGGCAGGTGAGATGCCTTCTTAGCCCCAAGGATGAATGTAACCCTCTTGCCTTGTAGCATGGCCTGATTTGCAAGAAAGCTTAAGGGGGCAGCACCATAGCCTCCTGCAACAATTAGGACATGCTGATACAACTCAAACTCAAAGCCCTTGCCATAAGGCCCTCTTATGCCAACCCTATCGCCTGGCTTCAGCCTGTGCACAGCCTCAGAGAACTCGCCAACACTCTTAACAGTTATCGCAAACTTATCTGTATCCTGATACGAGACTGCAAAGGGCTTCTCATCTATTCTTGGAAGCCAGAGCATAATAAACTGGCCCGGCCTAGAGTTAAGGCGATGCATGAACACAAGGGTTTTAATATCCTCTGCCTCGTCAGCAATCCTCTCTATTCGCAGCATCAGCGGCAGTTCGGTGTTGTACACTAGTCTCATTTCTGGTTCCTCGCTTCCTTCTCATGAGCAATTCCAATCATCTCGTCAATCCTTGAGTAGCCCCCATGATCCATAAACTCCTGGATCTCCTTGCATACACTGCTGAAAACATCAATGCCCCTGTAGTAGATTCCAGAGCCGATGCCAACTGCTCTTGCGCCAGCCATAATCATAGCAATTGCAGCCTCACCTGAGTCAATGCCGCCAATGCCTATGATCGGCAGATCAACTGCCTTGTAGATGTCGTAAACGCATCTAAGAGCAATGGGCCTTAGAGCTGGCCCGCTAATGCCCCCTGTCTTGTTGCACAGTATTGGCTTAGCAGAGTGGATGTCAATAATCATTCCCGGCCCTAGGGTGTTGACAGCAGATACTGCATCTGCGCCTGCCTCCTCAACAGCCCTGGCAATGTCGCAGATGTTATTGGCATTTGGGCTTAGCTTCGCAACTATTGGCAGCCTTGTGTTTGCCTGCACAGCCTCAACAGCCCTCGCCGCAGATGTGGCTTCTAATGCAAATGGCCTGCCAAACTCTGAAGCAACATTCGGGCAGGAGATATTCACCTCAATCATCGCAGGCTTTGCCCTGCTGACCCTCTCAGCAACAACCCCGAATTCAGACGCCGTGCTTGCAAAGAGGCTTGCAATTACAGGCGCCTCTGAGTTCTCAACCGCATACCTAAGCTCATACAGTGATTCCTCAATGCCAGGGCACGGCAGCCCAACCGCGTTTATAAGGCCTGCATCAAATGCCAGTAGAATAGGGTTTTTATGGCCTGCCCTCTCATTAAGGCCAATTGACTTTGTTGTCACTGCACCAGCGCCATGCCTTGCAACATTCACGAGGCTTGAGCCAGTGACGCCTAGAATTCCTGAGGCTAGCACAGTCGGGTTTCTAAGCTTCACCTTACATATGCTGGTTGAAAGATCAGCTGATATTTATACCGCCCTCTAGAGCTATAGCTAGCTACGTATAATCATGTTAAAGGGCAATTGACAACCGTCTCTTGGCCTTTGCCCCACCCAATCCTTGCAGAGGGCTTCAGCCAAGTCCGCCCCCACCCCTTGCTAAATGCCAACACAAGGTTGACGGCTCATAACTAAGCCAAGGGATGCTTTCAAAGCCTTGTGTGGTTAATAGCCAACAGCTGTCTCACTTCTCATCTCTGGTCTCTCCCCTCACAAGACCGTAGACAGCCAAGTAGCCCTGCAGCAGCTCTAACTCAGCAGAGGTTATAACCTCTTTGCCCTTTACCTTCAGCCCCTTTTTTAAGAGATGATCAGCAATCTCTGTTATACTGCCTATTGCATAGACAGGCACTTGGGTCTTCTTTTTAAACTCCTCAACCGGGTCTCTGCCCCGGACATTGAGCATTATGTTTCCAGACCCGTCATAAACAGCAGTGGTCTGCTCCCGGTCAACCCCTATGCCTAAGCCGACTATGTTGATCTTTATACCCTCATTTTCTGCATATGCCCTTATCTTTTCAATAATCTCCAGCTTTGTCGCAGCAGTTGTAAGGACATCATCTACTATAAACACATTACATCCGTCAAAGAACCTTGAACCTACAAAGAGGTCACTCTTTGCAGAGGCCTCGCCATGGGTCTTTGCCTCCTTGCGGTCATAGCAGAACCCAACATCAATGCCATAGCTAGCGTGCAGTGCAGATGCTGCGGCAACCGCAATAGCACTCCCCTTGTAGGACGGGCCGCAAACAATATCAATGCCTGTGCCTCTGTCAATCACCTCTTTCTTTATCAGATCAGCATAGAAGCTTCCAAGCCTGTTTGAGAGCCTTCCTGAGAAGAACATTCCCATGTTGACAAAGTATGGCGTTGGCCTGCCATCCTTAAGCTTTAAGCCGGGTGCAAAGAACAATGCCCCGGTTTCAGCAAGAAACTCGGCGAATCTAGCCTGATAAAACTCCATGTCCATTCCCCCTTTAAGAACTAGAAATTACACAAATACCATCTGGTTTAAAATTATTATTGCATTCGCAACTACAGTTCGCTAACTACACTTAAGTTTCGTCCTTCTGTTCAGGTAAAAGCCGAGGGCTGTTAGCATTATAAATGTTATGATAGCAGCAAGTCTAAGAGAGCCGACAAGAAAGCCAACATAATAAGCTATTGCTGAGAACAAACCCAAACCCAGGAAATAGCCAAAGACAAGGCGCTCCTCAACAGCAAACCCAAAATATCCTAGAATGAGGTAGAATGGCAGCAGGAAGAATAAGGCGCTGATCGCAGCAACAATGATGCCAGCAGTGCTGAATCTGAAAAAGAAGAATGCAGCACAGACTAGAATGATGATTATTAGCAGGGGATTCTCAGCAGGGTTATGACCTTTAAGCTTATTTCCTTTCTTCAATCTCATACACCCTTATTGCTTCTGTCTTGTATATTGGAGTTTTGTTGCTCAGGTTTACATTTTCCAGACTCTGGAGCTGCTCAAACAGGGGCTTTATTCCAAAATTAATTGAGTCAGTGTAGTCAATCAGTATGTGCGTTGCATTGTACTCAGCAGGAATGTAATCATTCACAAGCCTTCTTGCATAGGCGCTTGTCCAGTCAACCTTGTTTGCAGGATAATGCCCAAAGCCAATAACACCTGCATCCTCAGCGAGGTTTTCACCAATCCACTCAGCAGCCTCAACCTGCCCAGGGGTCATCCTAACACCAACAGGATAAGCCTGGCTAAGCTGCTTATAGGCAGAAGCCCCGTTGACAGTAAGCGCAAAGTAAATGAATACTGCTGCGGCAAGGTATTTTATTGTTTGCTTATTCTTGCCTCCTGTCAGCTGCGATACAAGGGAGGCAAACCCCATAAGGCCAAGGGCGATAACAGGATAAATCACACTTGCCTCTGCTGAGAGTGAGCGGTGAACACGGCCGCTCCCAATGAAGTCAAGGTGGGTCATAATATAAAAGGCAATGATCATGGCGATGAAGAACATGTCCTGTTTTTTTCGCCTTAGCAGCAGGAATGCAGAGCCTGCTAATGCAAGGGGTATGGTCCAAGAGCCATTCATCTCAGCATAGCTGAAGTAGCGCTCAGGCAGGCCTGCATCGTAATCTAACTTCTTAAACCAGGAGAAGAGCCTGCTTATATTGCCAATATCATGCGGGTTTTTCTCAAGCCCCAGCCTCACAACAACATTCAGGGATTGGAATGGGAAAACCATGGAAAGCAGCAGAAAAACAATGGCAAATACAGCCAGGTGTGCTGGCTTAAATATTAGTCTCCTGTGCTTTATTGCAAAAAAAAGCCATAGAATGAATATTGTTAAGACTGAATGAAAGAGCCCTGTAGGGTGCATATACAGCTGAACCCCCATAAGCAATGCACCCATGACAGCATACCTGAGTGCAGGCTTATTCTTAACCATCAGGTTCAGATAGCGATAGACACAGTAGGCCACAAGGATGATAAGGGCGTATGAAACCCTCTCAGGCCACTGGCCCCAGAGAAAGGGCATATACTCACGCCCTGCAAAGATGGTGAGCAGGGATGCAAGGGCTGCAGGCATTGTTCCTAGAAGCTTTCTGGTAACGAAATACACAGAGATCACAGTGACACTACACATAAGCGTTAGCATAAGATAGAATGGAACGACCCGGCCCGCAAATATCTCAGCTAGAGCTATGTTGACGTGGAAGGGCGGGTGATACCACAGGGTGTGATGCTTAAACAAATTGTCAGGCCCGTATCTGAAGTCAATATAGTTCGGCAGCCAGAACATGGGCTTGTCAACAGACGCCATGTAATCAGCAACCTTAAAATGGGAGACAGCATCAGTCTCGCCATAAGGTATCTGACTGCTCTTTATGGGCAGCGTCCAGAGATAAATACAGGTTAAGTATAGCAGGATGATAATTGCAGCGTCAAGACGCCAGCCCGCGAGTTTACCCCCCATGCATCTTAGTGAGACCGGGTGATATTTAAAGCTATGGTGAGGTTTGAGGATGAAGCCTCCAATGCAAAAAACTTTATAAACATCTGGCTGGTTACAGGGCTCCGTGATTCAGAGGGAAGACGAATGGAAATATCTATAACTAAGAGGGTACTAAAGGCGCTACTCCCAAGAACGTTGTTTGATAAACTAAGATTCCTTATTATATTAGAAAGTGAGATAGATACGATAAAGAGAAATCAGGAGCGCATGTTTAATCTGAACTACGAATCTAATATAAACTCGTTAGGGCCTAAAGAGATTTTCCGCATTAACGAATTTAAGGTTTACTCCCAAAATGGAGAAGATGGACTGATCCAATATATCTTCTCCAGAATTGGAATATGTAATTACCGCTTTGTCGAGTTTGGTGTGCAGACAGGGGAAGAATGTAACACCAGAAACCTGTCCTGGAACTTTGGATGGTCGGGTCTCCTGATGGATGCTGAGAAGGGCTACGTAAAGGAAGCAAAGACCAATTACAGAGACTATCCGAAAGTCAGTATCGTTGACTCCTTTATAACAAAAGATAATATCAACAAGACCCTCTCAGACAATGGTTTTAAGGGTGAAATAGATCTCCTGTCAATAGATATTGACGGAAATGACTATTGGGTGTGGCAAGAGATCAGTATAATAGATCCGAGAGTTGTAGTGATAGAATATAACGCCTCTCTTGGTTTAAGGTCACTGACTGTTAAATACGATGAGAGCTTCGTTAGACATGAAAAACACCCCTCAGGATGGTATCATGGGCATCGCTAACTGCATTAACAAAATTAGCTGAAAAGAAGGGCTACATCCTTGTCGGCTGTGAATCCACTGGCTGTAATGCTTTTTTTTGTTAAAAAGAATCTGGCTTTAGGGAAACTACCTGAGCTTACACCAGAACAGGCATTCTACCCTCAGAGTCGTAGGTTAAGGATCAAGTCACAAAAAAAAACAGTTCGATCTGATTAAAAATCTGCCTTATAAGAAGGTCTGACGGCACAAACTATATAAAACATAAATCCCTTGCTGTCATTATGTTCATCCGAGACCTGTCAAAGTGCAGGCAATTCATCGCAGGGGATAACACAACCCTGAAGGAGCTGTTCAACCCCAGGGAGGATGACCTTAAGCTGAGGTACAGCCTAGCGCACGCTGTTGTTAAGCCAGGTGATATAACCCATAAGCACAGGCTAAGGTCTTCTTCAGAAGTCTACTATATTATCAAGGGCAAGGGGAGGATGCATATTGACGATGATTCAGAAGAGGTTTATGAGGGGCATGCGATATACATCCCTCCTAATTCTGTCCAGTGGATTAAAAACATAGGCATAGGAGACCTGGTCTTCATCTGCATAGTAGAGCCTCCATGGCAAGCAGCAGATGAGGAGGTAATTAGGGAGTAAGCAACTTTCAGTCTTGAGCTTTGAGTCTTGAGTGAACGCCTCCTCAAGTCTGGAGACTCAAGACTGAAGGCTGGTCACCCTTGCCGCCCCCACCCCTGCATGGAGAAATATATAAGTCAGAACCCTTTAGCAAAACACATGGACTGCTTTGAAGAGAGATACGGCATTGAAGAGGATGCTAAGGTAAAGGCCTTCCACAGGAGCAGGAGGATGTTCTGTGTTAGGGATGGGAAACTCTTTATTGCAGACCCAAATGTGGATTACTCGCATGCTGTCTGGCTTGAGAAGCTGGGCTGGATTACAGAGCATGATGATTCGATAATAGACAAAATTCCCAGAGGAATTGTAAATGCTGAGGGGAATATTTGCTTCTACACTGGATATGCCTTCCGTATAAACAAGCAGATTGAGGACAAGTTCTTTAAAAAGCTGCCTGAGTTGGTTGATAGGCTTACTATAAAACCAACAGCCAAGGTCTTTGGAGGCCTGATTAAACAACCATTAACAGGGGCGTGGAAGCCGAGAAGGAGTTACGGGGATGTAAGAGGGCTGTTGAAAAGGGCTAATTTATGGAAGTAAAGTTCATATATTCTGAAAATATGTGAAATTAACTTCATATATTTAGAAAAGTTTAAATATAACATCATATATCTGAGTTGTATGAATCGTGAACAGGTAAAAAGAAGGTTGTTGGAGCAAGAAGGCTATGTAAAAAAAGTCCTTAGCAAAAGATTAGTTGATAGAGAGAAGTTTAGCTTGTATAAAAAATATCTAGAGGCAAAGCTAGTAAAGGCAATAATAGGACCTAGGAGATCGGGAAAAACAACCCTGGGGATGTTACTTCTTGAGAAGAAAAGTTTCTATTACGTTAATTTTGATGACGAGGTCCTGGCAATGACAAAACAGGAAGAACTAGGATCCTTGCTTGAAATACTTAATGAACTCTTTGGGAGGAGAAAATATGTCTTCTTAGATGAGATTCAAAATATTGAGTCGTGGGAGCTGTTTGTAAACAGATTACAACGGATTGGCTTTAATATAGTTATAAGTGGAAGTAACAGTAAGTTGCTCAGTACTGAGTTGAGCAGCCATTTAGGGGGAAGAGTCTTTACTTTAGAGGTTCTGCCTTTCAGCTTTACAGAATTCCTCAAAGCTACAGGAGAGGCTATATTTGAAGAGACCGATGTAGGCATAGGCATGATTAAAAATAGATTAAAAGAATTTATGTTACTGGGGGGTTACCCAGAGATTTTACTGGAAGTTACAGACCCTGAGTTGAGAAAAAATTATTATGAAGAAATCTTCAACACAGTTATCTTTAAAGATGTCTCTAAGAGATTCAATATAAGACATACCTCTGAACTTGTTTCCCTCGCAAATATCTTGATGAATCAATTCTCAGCAAGAACAAGCTTAACAAGACTATCAGGAGACTTGGGAATAAGCGTGCATACAGTGAAGAAATATCTGTCTTATTATGAAGAGGCCTATCTTTTCTTAAGCAGCAAAAAGTTTTCCTATAAACCAAGAGAAATGGAAACCTCGTTTAAAAAATATTACTGTGTAGATACAGGACTGCTAAATTCTAAGAGAGCAACACTGACTGTAGATTTTGGAAAATTACTTGAGAACGGGGTAGCTGTTGAGCTTAAAAGGAGAGGCTTTGAGCTTTACTATTGTGTTGTTGATGACCAATATGAAGCTGATTTCGTTGTGAGAAAAGGTAATCTGATTAAAGAGGTTGTTCAGGTAGTGGACGACGAGAACAATCTCCCAAAGCGAGAATTGAAGACAGGAATACTGGCCTGTAAAAGCCTAAAATGTAACAAATTAACAATAATAACATGGAATAAAGAAGACAAACTTAAGGAAGGAGGCGTTAATATATGCATGGTTCCATTGTGGAGGTTTCTTTTGCATGGCAAATGAGAAATATCCTGTGAAAGAGATTGAGACAAGGAGATTAATTAGTTGAAAACTTTGAATACCCAGCGCAGCTGGGTTATTCAAAGCCCTCAGTTGTAGTTGATAAATATAGTAAGGTGATCTGCGCCAAATAAAAATTGTCTGTCAATCCTCTTCATTGTCTGGGAAAAATTCTTTATTGAAGCAATCATCACACATTCCATTGTGCCAGTCTTTGTTATGAGCAGATATGGGTTTATTGCATTTTCTGCAGTTGAAATTCATGTCTTCATCGTGTTTTTTATGGAATGTTTTCATCTTTTCTTTTAAGTCTTCTGGGCCTAGTGTTTCAGCAAAAGCCCCATCTGCCCAGAATTCATCATCTTCTTTTTCAGCACCTGATGATTCTTTCATTTTTACCTCCTCCAGGATAATCCTGCTCTTAAACCCGCCCCTCTCGCCAGCCTTCTTCTTCCTTAGTGATTCCAATTCATCCCTGCTAACTCTTTTAAAACCACAGATTGCATACATTATCTCGAGAATGTCGGCGAGCTCCTCAGTTTCTTCGTTGTCAATAAACTCTTCAACCTCCTCCTGAAGCTTCTGCTTCAGCTTCTGCCAGTATTCAGCGTCATCAGCAATATGCGTGATTGGAGTCTTTCCTGCTTCTCTAATAACCTCAGGGATTCTGTCTCTTACGAGCTTGCTGTGTTTCATAGGATCACCCCAATATTGTAACCATTCAGGTTAATACTCAAAAGTTCGTGGGTAGCTCGCGCTTTAGGGCGAGAACTTTTGAGTCCGAAAATCTGCGTTTCGAAGCGAG
>PEYS01000176.1:19244-21178 GCA_002763335.1 Candidatus Woesearchaeota archaeon CG08_land_8_20_14_0_20_47_9
GGGCGTAAAGCCCCGACTTTTAAGTCGGGGATAGCCCAGAGCAGCAGATTTTCGTTACCTCTTAAACTATCTCTCCTGTCCTTTGAGGCAGATCACAGGGAAATAACGGATTTTTATAAATGTTGCTTATGATCATCACACGTGAAACAAATCAATCAGGCATTATCTGCAAGACAAACTGCAGTACAAATCGCACTATAGGTGGTATTTAATGCTAATATTTATAAACAACAAAACCAATTGACCAGCAGATTAGTCAAAAAAGGGGTTCAGATGCAGATAAAACAGATTATGAAGAAGGCAGTCTTTGTTTCTCCTGGTGCAACAAAAAAGGAACTTCTAAGCATAGCTAAAAAGCATCCGCAGACCAAGATCTTTGTGGTTGTTGACAAAGAAGGGAATTTCATGGGAGACCTTCATGAGGATGATCTCTTTTACATGCTGCTCCCTAATGAGAGCTATGAGGATATTGGGGTTGAGCTTGCCTTTGACATCGAGAAAAAATTCTTTGCAATGAAAGCCAAGGATATAATGCGCAGGCACGATATTAAATGCTGCGAAGATGACGATATAATGGATGTGGCTCTGCAATTTGCGACAGTGGAGTTTAATGAAATGCCGGTTATAAACAAGAAGGGTAAGATCACCGGAGTCATTGACCAGGCAACAATACTGAGGCATCTGAAGCTAAAATGATAGGGAACATACTGCTTGTGCTGTTGCTGCTCCTGCTTTCTTCCAAAATAGTTGGAAGCATATTCCAGAAGATAGGCTTGGACACAACAATAGGCGAGCTGCTTACCGGGATAATATTCGGCCCCTTTGTACTAAAGTTCATAGGCCCTGAGAGCATTGAACCATTCGCAATAATTGGCTCTGTACTAATCCTGTTTATTGCAGGGATGAAGCAGCAGGACGTGGGGGAGATATATAAGGATAAACCAGCGCTAAAGATCGGGCTTACACTGCTGATTGTGACTGCACTGCTGATGAGCGCTTTCTTCTATTTTATACCAGCTTATTTTGGCATTAACCTGACCCTGCTTCAGGCCATTGTTTTAGGGCTTGCCTTTGCAATAATAGACATCGGCGTACCAGCAAAGGTTCTCATTTCAAAAGGGCTGATAAACCTCCCTGTAGGTAGAATAATAGTTCGTTCAGCAATAGTAAACATCATAATGGGGCTCTGCCTCTTCACGCTTCTCACACTCTTTATAACACCGGGTTTAGCAGATATTATAATAAAGGCAGCCGGTGTTCTGCTATTTCTCGGACTGACAGTTCTCCTAGTGTACTTCCTTGCAAGGATATCAAGGTTGGTGATAAGGCTTCATATCGAGGAGGCAGAGTTCTCGCTTGCCCTGATACTTGTTCTGGCCCTTGCCTACATAACAGACATAATAGGATTTTCAAGTGTTCTGGGGGCATTTATTGCAGGGGTGCTTATCGAGAGAATGCCATTTGCAGAGACAAAGAGCTTCTCAGACAAGATAAAGTCAATATCATTCGGGCTTTTCATACCCCTCTTCTTTGTATGGTTTGGGCTTACAATAAACCTCCCGGAGATATGGAAGCAGCTAGCACTGGCGGTGATGATATTCTTTGCCTATACAACAATAAGGTTTGCCATTACATACTCCTATATGAAGAAATACAACCTGAGGATGCCTGGTCTGATCAGCTCCTCAATGCTCTCAGTGGATATTGAGAGCCTGGTAATACTGATGATTGCACTGCAGCTAGGAATATTCACCACAAACACCCCGTTAACACTCTTTGCGCCCTCTGTGTTTTTCAGCACATTACTTATAGTGTTATTGGTTGCTTTTTTCTCTAAGAGAGAGAAAGGTCCTAATACTGAGAGGAGCAGGGCGTGAAAAGCCGGACTTCATATCCTTAACGAATATTGTGGTAGCAACCACCACCAATTCTGT
>PEYS01000135.1:0-4858 GCA_002763335.1 Candidatus Woesearchaeota archaeon CG08_land_8_20_14_0_20_47_9
GTTCTCGCCCTAAAGGGCGGGGCTATACCCACGAACTTTTGAGTATATAAACAGAACAGCGCAAAATCAGAATAGTTCTTTACATCGCGGTAAGGTTCTTTACATCGCGGTAAGTCTCTTTTACTGTCCGTGGTTTGCCTTGTTTTCCCTCCGATTTAATCACCCCACTCTTTTTAGTATATTTCAGGTTGCGCTTGCCCTTGAGGTTCCAGACATCAGAACCTTGACTAACCGAAGCGCAGCGCAGGTTAGTCAAAATTCCCCGTTAACTTTATAAATCCTTCCTCATCCCTCATCATAGGAGAGAGAAGAAAAAAGCGCGAAGCTGGCTTTTTTTCTCGTGAATATCATGACGCATATTAAGCCCCTGAGGCCCAGCTTGAGGGAGAGGAAAAGGTATGTTGTGTTTGAGGTTATCTCAAGGTCTGGGGTGAGGGATGTTAAGGCAATCGGTAAGGCCATAAGGGCTGCCTTCCTCGAGTTTGCTGGCAGAATTGGCGGGGCTGCAGCCTCGCTACACGTGATGGACAAGGAGTTTAATGAGGAGAAGCAGCGCGGCATTATAAGGATAAACCACTGCTTTGTTGACCACCTAAGGGCCTCAACAACATTTATAAGGAAGATAGGTAGAACAAAGGTGATATTAAAGAGTGTCGGTGTAAGTGGAATACTCAAAAAGGCCAGAAAGAGGTATTTTACATAGAGGGCTTTGATGCCAGAAAACTAAAAGGAGGAATGATTACAATGCAACAACCAATGCCTCATCAGCTAATGGGTTATGATAGGGCAATAACAATGTTCAGCCCTGACGGCAGGCTGCTCCAGGTGGAGTATGCCAAGAAGACTGTGCGCCAGGGGAGTACAGGCATGGGTATGGTGTATAAGGAGGGGGTTTTGCTTATAACTGACAAGCGTATTGTTGACACCCTGGTTGTTCCGGATGCTGTTGAGAAGATATTCCAGATAGATGACCACATAATAACTACGGCAGCAGGGATACTCTCTGATGCCCGCGTTCTGGTTGAGAGGGCGCAGCTCTACGCCCAGCAGCACAGGGTAACATTTGACTCGCCGATTGACGTGCTCAGCGTTGTCAAGGACATATGCAACCTTAAGCAGATCTGCACACAATCAGCTGGTTTAAGGCCATTTGGGGTTTCGCTCCTCATTGCCGGGATTGATGACGAGCCAAAGCTCTTTGAGACAGATCCAACAGGCATATACTTCAGGTATAAGGCTACTGTGCTTGGTGAGGGTGAGACTGAAATAGAAGAGCTCCTGCACAAGGAGTACAGGGACAACATGAGCCTGCAGGATGCCCTCCGCCTGGGCATAAAGGCCCTGCACAGGGTGATTGAGAAGGAGCTCAATGCTGAGAGGGTTGATGCAGCCTACATAAACACCCAGAAAAAGAGCATGACAATTGTCAAGAAGGCTGAGATAGCCTCGCTGATATCCTCAATAAAGAAGGAGAAGGTAAAGAAGAGCAAGTGAGTTAAATGAGCGCTAAACCTGAGGAGTTTGACAGGGAGAAGGTACATACAAACCTCGCAAGGCTGAAAAAGGGAGGTCATAACTTTGAGGTTGTTATTGACCCTGATAAGGCCGCGGAGCTAAAGGAAGGCGCTGATGTTGAGATTGCGGACATCCTGAAGTCAGAGCATGTCTTCTTTGACGCCAAGAAGGGTGTTCTGGCGCCTGAGCACCTCCTGGAGGCTGTTTTTGGCAGCTCAGACCCGATAAATGTGGCTGGGGTGATTATAAGTGCGGGTGAGGTTCAGCTCACAGCAGCCTATCGTGAAAGAAAGAGGGAGGAGAAACGCCGTATGGTCATCCAGCTTATCCACCACGCAGGCGTTGACCCTAGAACAGGGCTTCCGCACCCGCCTGAGCGCATCTCCAGGGCAATGGATGAGGCGAGGGTGCGCATTGACGACAGCAAAGGCGCAGAGGACCAGATCAAGGACATAGTGAAAAAACTCAGGTCTGTGCTCCCTGTAAAGTTCGAGGTCAGGAGGATTATGGTAAGGGTGCCTCCTGAGTTCAGCGCAAAATCCGTCTCAGTGATCAAGGGGTTCGCCACGCTGATAAGCGAAGAGTGGCTTAATGACGGCTCCCTGAGGCTGGTTGTTGAGCTGCCAGCAGGCATCCAACAGGACTTCTTTGACGCGCTTAACAGGCTCACAAAGGGAAGTGCAGAAACAAGCATTGTTAACAGGAAATAGCGGAGTTGGTATAACATGGCATTATGCGTTAATGAAAAAGAGATTGTCGTGCCTGGAGAGGTTCTTGCAACAGGCATGGATAATCTTCCGGCAAGCGGGACATTCCGTGACGGGGATCAGATCATAGCATCGCGCCTGGGGATTATGGAGGTCTCTGGAAGGCTTATAAGGATAATCCCCCTTAGCGGTAACTACCTGCCAAAGAGGGGAGACACGGTCATTGCCAGGGTTACTGATGTAACCCTGAGTGGGTGGAGGATGGATATAAACTCTCCATACCTGGCGATGCTCTCCCTGAAGGATGCAACGTCAAGGTTCATAAAAAAGGGTTCTGATCTCACACAGTTCTTTGACCTGGGTGATTTTGTTGCGATAAAGATCATAAACGTGACAACCCAGAAGATAACAGACCTGAGCATGCGAGGCCCGGGGCTTAAAAAGCTCCCTGAGGGGAGGATTATCTATGTAACCCCCAGTAAGGTCCCCAGGATCATAGGCAAGGAGGGCTCGATGGTGAGCATGGTTAAGAAGAACCTCGACTGTAGGATACTTGTGGGCCAAAACGGTGTGATTTGGCTTAATGGCAGCCCTAAGGCAGAGCTGCTTGCTGTTGAGACCATAAGGAAGATCGAGAGGGAGGCACATATCAATGGCCTGACAGATCGTGTTGGCAGGTTCCTTGAGGAGAGGCTTAAGCAAGAAGCCCCTTCTAGTGTGGAGAAGTGATGAAAAATGGGTTATGATAAGAGATTTGACGGAAGGCGGGCTGACCAGATGAGGGAAATTGAGGCCAGGGTGGGTGTAATACCGAGGGCAGATGGGTCAGCCTATTTCAGGATTGGAAGAACCATAGCATATGCTGCTGTGTACGGCCCCAGAAACCTATACCCCAGATTTCTGCAGGACCCAAGCAAGGGCATACTCCGCTGCAGGTATAACATGATGCCATTTTCAGGCTCTGGGGAGCGTGTAAGGCCTGGAGGCAACAGGCGATCAAAGGAGATATCAATGGTAACTGAGAATGCCCTGATGCCTGTGCTAAACCTTGATGATTTCCCGAATGCAGTGGTGGACGTATTCATAGAGCTGCCCCAGACAGACTCTGGCACGAGGTGTGCAGGCATATGCGCAGCCTCTATGGCCCTTGCTGATGCAGGGATATCAATGCGTGACCTGGTTACATCAGTCTCTGTGGGCAAGGTTGGCAGCAGCCTTTTGGTGGACCTGACATATGATGAAGAGGCTTATGAGGATGAGCCTGTCAGCGATGTCCCTGTGGCCATACTGCCAAGAACAGGCCAGATAAGCCTGCTTCAGATGGACGGCGAAATAGAGAAGGATGAGCTTATCAGGCTTCTTGACATGGCTAAGAAGGCCTGCTGGGGCATATACGAGGTTCAGAAGGCAGCGCTGAAAGAGAGGTTCAACTGCGTAAAAGCTGACTAGGGTGATGACAATGAACAAGGATTCAAAGGAACATATGCTTAAATCCCTTAGGGAAAACCTTCGCTTTGATGGCAGGAGGCTCTCTGACTTCAGGGAGATCAGTCTGGAGCTGGGTGTCTCTGATAGCGCAGAGGGGTCTGCAAGGGTCAGGATCGGTGATACTGAGGTGATTGCTGGCGTCAAGTTGGGTGTTGAGAGCCCTTATCCAGACACGCCAGACCAAGGGAATCTGATTGTTGGCACTGAGCTGCTCCCAATAGCCAACCCTGCCTTTGAGCCGGGCCCCCCTGGCACAGAGTCAATTGAGATATCAAGGGTAGTTGACCGGGGGATTCGCGAATCAAAGGTGATTGATATAAAGGCCCTCTGCATTACGCCTGGCGAAAAGGTCTGGGCAGTGAATATTGATATCTGCTCGATTAACGACTCTGGAAACCTCATTGACTGCGCAGCCCTGGCTACTGTTGCCGCAATAAAGGACACTGTATTCCCGGAGTTTGATGGCGAGAGCGTTGATTACAAGAAGAAGAGCAGTAAGAGGCTGCCCCTGGCAAAGAGCAGGATGCCTGTAACAGTCACTGTGGTTAAGATAGGCGAACACCTTATTGTTGACCCTGGCTTTGAGGAGGAGGCAGCGATAGATGCCAGGCTTACAGTTGCCTCAACAGCTGAGGGGGTAATATGCTCGATGCAAAAGGGAGGGGATAAGGCTATCAGCACAGAGGATGTATCCTCTATGATTGACCTCGCTCTTTTAAAGGCAAGGGAGATATCCAAGGTTGTTGAGAGGGCGTGATGAGTATGGCAAATAGAGAGGCAGAGCCTAAGGAGATGACCTATTCCAAGTATGAGGCTGCAAGGATGCTCGGCTCAAGGGCACTGCAGCTGAGCATGGGCGCCCCATTTATGGTAAAGCTGGGTGAGGAGGAGCTTAAGAGGGTGAATTACAGCCCTGTTGAGATTGCAAAGATGGAGTTTGAGAAGGGGGTTATTCCGATTACTGTAAAAAGGCCTATGCCTGAAAGGAAGAAGTAGATGAACCAGATAATAAAAGAGGACATAAAGAGCATAATAAGAAAGGCAGTTCTGCTTGTCAAGGGGTCTAACCCGAGCGGCTTAGGCAGCTTAAGTGACCGCAGCATTCACAATGCCTCAATCTTCCAGGACATGGATTCTGTAGGCATTGC
>PEYS01000135.1:4871-5701 GCA_002763335.1 Candidatus Woesearchaeota archaeon CG08_land_8_20_14_0_20_47_9
GCCCTCTCAAAGCTTATGGGAAGGGGTATCAGCAGGGCAGATATAGATGGGCTGCACAGCCTCCTGAGGAGGGGGCTAGAGCTGCTTTCATCTGACAAGGATGCAGCCTACAGGGCCACGATAAGGGCCCTGCTTAAGAGGATTGCTCTCCTTGATGAGCGCCTCGGCCAGTACATCATTGAGGTGGTGAGGCAGGCAGAGATAAAGAAGGGTTCTAAGATATATGATCATGGAATTTCTATTGCGCAGACAGCAGATATTCTCGGCATCTCGCAGTGGGAGCTAATGAGTTATATTGGGAAGACTAGCATCACTGATCGTGAGCTCAGTCCAGGGATGATTGACATTGCAGAGAGGATGAGAAATGCTAGGGCAATTTTCAGAACCAAGGAGCATGGTGTTTGATGCAGGCCCTGTGATCAGCCTAGCAATGAACAACCTGCTTTGGGTACTTGCAAGGTTAAAGCAGCAGTTTGGTGGCGAGCTCTATATAACCGACAAGGTCAAGGAGGAGCTTATAGACAGGCCTTTGCATACAAAACGATTTAAGTTTGAGGCCCTGCAGATACTAAAGCTGGTAAGCGAGGGCACTATCGGAATCAGGGATACTGTTGGACTGAGTAAATCAGTATCAAGACTCCTTGGGCTTGCAAACAACAGCTTTAAGGCAAGGAAGAAGTACATCAGGATCGTTCACGATGGTGAGATTTCTAGCCTGAGCTGCGCCCTTGCCCTCAGGGCAAGCTGTGTTGTGATTGACGAACGCACCACTAGAAGGTTAGTTGAAGAGCCATACTCAATTGCAGAGCTCCTGAAGGCGAGGCTCCACA
>PEYS01000061.1:0-476 GCA_002763335.1 Candidatus Woesearchaeota archaeon CG08_land_8_20_14_0_20_47_9
TGCTGTCCACCTCGGCGTTCTTGAGGTAGATGAACCCCAGAATCGCGCCGAAACTGAGCATGCTGATGCGCGACGCCCTGAGCATGCTTTCCATGCGCTTCCTGTCCAGTTCGACTTCCAGCGCCGACAGCTTCCCCTCAAGCGCCTTCGCCGCGATTTTCTCGTCGACGCCGTGCCTGTCCCGCACCATCGCGACGCACGCGGCGTAATCCTTGCAGTCCAGCAGGCGGCGTTCCCAGGCGGCGTTCCCGCCTGGCAGAAGCTTCGCGCTTGTCGCCTCTTCCGACAGTCCGTCGCGCTTCATGCGCAGAATCGTCATGGTGTTTCCGAAGGATATGCGCAGTTTTATAATCGTCCTTGCCTGCGAATCCCGCGTGCTTTTCGCCAGTTTCGCCAGTTCCATGTAATAGTTCCTGTCAAGCGCGTCAAGCAGCACCCGGAAGTCCTTCGTCTTCGCGTATTCCTCGCGGGCAGGC
>PEYS01000061.1:659-1219 GCA_002763335.1 Candidatus Woesearchaeota archaeon CG08_land_8_20_14_0_20_47_9
CATTCGCGCATGTCCGTCCTGTACATCGGCAGCGCCTCGCGCGGCAGGAACTTCATTATCGTGCGCCGCATCTCCACGCCGTCCTGGTGGAGCGCTTTCGAGACGAGCGTGAGCCCCTTGTATCTCGTTGAGCAGTCGACGAACGCCTTCTTGTAGGGGCTTTCCTCCAGTATCTCGATGACCTCCTCTATAGTCCCGACGTCCATCATCTCGCGTATCGTGTTCGCGCCGAGCAGCTTGCTCTTCATCGCCTTAATGCGCGAATTCGCGTACGCGTAGCTCAAGTCCATTTTTCAACGCTCCTTCCCGAAGAGTTTCGCGAACACCTCGCGCTTGATTTCCTCCTCGTGCTCCTCAAGCAGCGCCTCGAACGTGTTGTTCGCCTGCACGCGCCCGTCCTTCGTGGAGACGATGACGCCCCCTATTGTCGTTATGGGTTCCTTTCCTACGGGTCCGTACTTTTTCGCCAGTTCCCTGTCATGCGCGCGCACGTGGAGGACGAATTCTTCGCCGACCTCCTTCGCGCCCTCCTTCACGAGCTTCTCGAAGGTTTTCTCGTA
>PEYS01000168.1 GCA_002763335.1 Candidatus Woesearchaeota archaeon CG08_land_8_20_14_0_20_47_9
TAGCACGCCGAGGCTGGGATTCGAACCCAGACATCCTTTCGGAAACTGGCTCTCCTTTGCATAGCGCATGCTCTGCAGCTCAAGGCTTACGCTCCCCACTGCCCCACTGAGGGAGCAGAAGGAATCAGCGCAGTACCAGGTTGTGCCACCTCGGCCCACAGCAGTTTAGTTCAGCAGGATAATTTAAAAAGCTTTTTATGATGTTGACTGCCCTCTGCTTTTGGCTCTTGACCTTCTCGGCTAAAGCTAATGGTCAGTATCCAGTGCACAATAACTTCAATGTCATTTAAAGCCTTAAAAAGATATATTAAAGAGGCGTGCTTTATAGTTGCGTAACGAAAATGCGAAGCATTTTAGATGGAGGTGTGAAAATGAAGAAATCAGGTTTAACTAACACGGGACCAATAACAGCAGGGGCGTTGCTCTCTATGGTATTGCTGAGCCTGCTTATTATGAGCGGATGCAGTGAAGGCCCAGGCGTAGGGCCTAACATAATAGATCAGCCAGGAGCACAATTAGAGCCTGGAAGCTATAAAGAGGCCCGGTTTGACCCCAAAGAGCAGGTGGAAACCCTGCAGTTCGCATCAGCAGATGACTTCAAGGCGTTTGTAATAAGCCATGCAAGCAGTGGCTACAGCTATGCCTATTATGGGGCCAGGACAGAGGTCATTGCCCTTGACTCAGCAGGAGGGGGCGCTTCAATGCCAGCTCCTGAGCAGGCAGCAAAGGCAGTAGCCACGCCTAGCGCGAACGACTTCTCACAGACCAACAACCAGGTAGCAGGGGTTGACGAGGCTGACATTATAAAGACTGATGGAGACTACATATACACAATATCAGGCAGCAGAGTCTACATAATAAAGGCATACCCTGGAGAGGATGCAGATGTCGTGGCAACAATTGAGTATAAAAACATGCCCACAAGCCTCTTTGTTAGTGGCAACCACCTTGCAGTATTCGGCGATTTTAATGACCTGGACTTCTTCAGGAGGATGGATCTGAGGCTGAGATCAGGCATGACATTCTTCAACATCTACGACATAAGCAACAGGGCAGAGCCTAAGCTAGTGAAGGAATACAAGTTTGAGGGTAATTACTTTAATGCCCGCATGACAGGCGACTTTG
>PEYS01000033.1 GCA_002763335.1 Candidatus Woesearchaeota archaeon CG08_land_8_20_14_0_20_47_9
TTTTGAGTCCGAAAATCTGCGTTTCGAAGCGAGGGGCGTAAAGCCCCGACTTTTAAGTCGGGGATAGCCCCGAGCAGCAGATTTTCGTTACAAAATTAGAGAAACTGAAATTTTAGAGGAAATAAAAAGACGCAAACCTATATAAACCAGCTTGTTTATCTTGACTTTGGTGTGCACAAAGACGAGCCTAAAACTACGTGCTTTAGCCCGTGGATACGGGCTCGTCTTTGGCACGCTCAAAAATGCTAATGCATTTTTGGCGTCCTAAAAAATCAAAGATTTTTGGGAACTTAAAAATTCCATTTTTATGACATTAAAGGAGGTTGGAAAATGCCAAATGTTCTGAAGGGTAAGGTGAAGGTCTTTGGAATTGGTTCAAAGCTGCTGGCGATCCCTGTCGCGCTCTTTGGCTTGTTTTGCCTTGTTCTTGGGCTCCTGCTCACGCCCCTGGGCATGGTATCATTCGGGCTCTACGGGGTTGCTTTGGTGGCCTTCGCCTTTGCTGGCTACCTCTGGACACTCTAGAGGGTCAGGCTTATACCGAGGGCGCTGGTAACGTGCTCTATCGGGTTTAGTATTGTTACCTCGTCGCTCCCTGCAAATAAAAGGCCTACAGCGTTGTTGTTCTCATCCAGTACAAGGCTCCCGGAGTCTCCGCCCCGGCTCATTGCGCCTGCAATAATCTGGTTTTCAAACACTGCTGCCTTTCCAAAGCCATAGTCAACAGTTACTGTTGTGTCAAGCACAAGAACCTCGCCCTTTGTGTAGCCTGTTGTGCGCCCGCTCTTTCTGACCTTCATTCCAATAAAGGCCTGTGCAGTGCCCTTAATAACCCCTACCTCAAGGATCAGGTTGTTCAGCAGGCCGGGGTAGAGCGGCTTTGCCAGTGCGCAGTCCACGTAGTTTACACCATCGTTCAGCTTCTTCAGCTCCCACTCATAGTTTGGCTTTATAAGCTTTGTAATGAGGTTCATTATATCCTCGGCAGTGTGAGCGTATGGGCAGGACGTGCCGCTGACGCCGAAGGTTATAGGCACATAGGAATGCAGCGTGGCTATCTGCTCATCCATCTTGCCGCCATCATATGGTGCTGGTTGCAGTACAGGGTCTCCTATTGAGGCAGCGTTTGAGTTTGCAAGCACGTGG
>PEYS01000095.1 GCA_002763335.1 Candidatus Woesearchaeota archaeon CG08_land_8_20_14_0_20_47_9
GTACTTGCCGTAAGGCAAGCCAAAGCGCTTGGTTTTCTCGTGGCCGAATGGAATCGGCTAGCTTTGAGCACACCGATGGAATGACAGCATTCAAAGCCTCAACCTGTAAGAAACAGTAAGGCCATCTTAAATAAAAAGCTTCAGGCACGAGGCGTAACTTTACACTGGTCGCAGACCAGTGTAAAGTTACGCTTCTAATGTCTGAATTTGATGGGGGTACTGGGAATCACGTGGTTAGGGCGTGTTGATACCATAACCAGTTCGAATTCCTGGGCTGAAAGCTGGCTTGCTTTCCGCCTCCCAGATAGGTTGGTATCTCTCACTGTACTCTTCATAGCTAAGGCTTATGCTCAGCGCTCCAGGACTGGAGCCAACAGTGATGCCGGGTTACACCATACCCCCACTGCCTGCTAGGGCTTAGTACTGAGGTTTAAATATCTTTTCAAATGAAAGCTTTGAATAACCTCGACTTCGCCTTCGGCTCGTCTCGGTATTCAAAGCTTTCTGGTGTCGGGATTGCTACTTTAGATGGTTATACCGACGATGGGCCGCTAGCTATATTTTCGAATTCCGACACAATGACGCGAATTCAGAACATTTATAAAATACGATGTATTCCATAGGAATACAATGGAAACCGTAACTTATAAGTTCCCAGACTAAAGTTTCAGAGAAGATAATTTTGTCTCTATTTTTTAAGATCTTTACAAATAAGTCTGCTGCATATTTTCCAATAGGCTTCCTGGATTTGCTAAAACGATCTTCATAGTAGTCTCTCCATATGCAGGTGTCTATATCATCCCCTTAACCCTCTCAAGAAGCAGCTCAAACCTAGTATAGCCAGCCTTCTCATTCAGGTGGCCACCGTTCTTAATGAGTATGACCTTTGTGCCAAGGTTTGCTGCAAGATCCTTTGCCTTTGACAATGGCACATAAGGATCATTATCAGAATGAAAGACATAGAATTTCTTGCAGCCCTGTCTTATCCTCTGCCAGTTAAATGGCTTGTCAACAAATGTTTTGTTTATAGTGTCAAATATCGGGTTATTAAGCAGCCCTGTGAAGCCTGAGACAAGGAATGCTGCCTTGACGGTAAGAGGCTTGCTGTTGCATCTGCTGCTGGGCATGCAGGCGTCGTCGCCATAATCATCATCTGCATCATTAGCATCATTGTCATCATCATCATGCAAGCCACACCCCTCAAGGAGATTGAGTATAAATGAAGGCCCGAGGCTGTGACCAATAAAGATCGTATCCTCATCAACATATTCCTTGAAGTCCTCAAACACCCTCATCCAGTTATCAAGTGTCTGCCCCTTAGGCGTAGGAAAGCGAGGCACGTAAACCCTGCATCCAAGCCTCTCAAGCTCCCTTTTTAGCCAGGGTATCCAGTTCTCCTCAGGACTGCCATAAGCGCCGTGGATTATGATGATGGGGGGCATGATGGGGAGCAAGTTTTGGGGAATATATTAAGCTTTGGTTGCTGCTAAGAAGCCCTAATGAGATTGTGACGCACCCTGCTCAGGAAGCGAGTTGATAAAGCTTCACTCTGCAAGTAAGCTGCTGGAGAACGAACTTCTCTAGCTTTCTTTTCTCCACTCAAGACTGGGAGACTGCCTTTGCACTGGCCTTACCCGCCCCTCGATAGCGCTCAAGACGTGGCTGGCTAGCACTCCGAAGGCTCAAGGCTCAAGACCCAGGGCCCATCTCTGGTTCCTCCTTCTCTTCCTCTCCCTCGCCCTTCTCCTCGCCTGCAACAGAGTCAATTGTCTTTGAAGCCTGCTCGTCAGCACCCTTCTGCTCTTTTAGGTTGAACTTCTTCTCAAAGTGGTCTGACAATAGCATCAGGCCTTCGTAGATCCTCATCCTGCTTCCCCTGCTGGTGGAGGTTATAGAGCAGAACTGTCGCGTCGTGTATGCCCTTGAGCTTGCCGAAGAGCTTCTGAGCTTCAGCTGACTTAGACTTCTCAGAGGCCTTATGCATCAGGTCGCAGAGTTCTTTTTCAACGCCCATTATCTTCTCATCCTCAAGCCTTATAAGGGCCTCGATCAGCATCTCATGGGTCTTGAAGAGCGCGCTAATCCTCCGCTCCTCAACACGCCTGTTGTACTCTGAGGTGATGATAAGGGCTGCATTTGATGTTCGCTTCCTGAAGGTGAATATCCTTCTCAGTATGCGGTAGTTCTTCATGTCTGAGAGCTGCCACTGCCTCCTCAGAATGTGGCTGTAGACCCTCCCTGCCAGCAGAAGTGCTAGTGCAATCCCCAGAAGCACTAGAAATTCTTGCAGCGTTATGGCCAGTCAATGATCCTCACATCATCAACAGCAGCGCCTGGCTCACCCCCTTTTTTCCACGCATAACTGGGCCTGACCGGGTTCGAACCGGTGACATTCACCATTCTGAGGCATCCTGCACTTAGGCAATATCAGGATGCATCGTCAAGGTGACATCATACCACTAGATCACAGGCCCGATGAAGTTGATGAAGGCGATGATTGTAATGTTCGCAATAAAGTGGTTGCCAGCGCCTTTAGGGCTGGCGGGATTCACCACTATATTAAGGTTGCTGTAATCCCGGCTTCTCTGTTACTGCACACCGAGGGTGCACGGAGACTATATCAATGCAGGCTGCCCGCCATAGAGGGCCTTGAACTTGCCGTTCTCAAACTCCAGGCTGAAGACGTCAACATTACAGGCAGTTGCACGCATCTTAACTACGGATATCTCACGGGTAACCTTCCTCTGCCTCTCAACGAGCTGGAGCCTTATCACGCCATCTACAAGGAAGTCCTCAACACCAAACTCGCCATACCTGCTCCCATCACGAGGCGTCTCTGAGACGAGGAAGCATGTAAGGTCAAGGTCGCGCAGGAACTCGAAGATATAGAAGAGCTCTGTTCTCGGATGCGTGAAGTTTGAGAGCACGTAGAGGGCACTCAGCGAGTCAATTATGAGTATATCGCAGCCTGAGGCCTGCTTCATCTTCTTCACAACATTCTTAACAACATTAAGCCAGTCGCTGCTCGGACTGATCTTAACCGCCTTTATCTCCTTTCTTATGGCGCCTATATCTGTTATCACAAAAGCCCCTCCCTTGCCTGATTTAACCTTCTGGATCTTCTGATTGAATTCAGAGAGGTCTGATATAACAACCAGGTTGATCTTAGAGAGATTAAAGTCCAGGTTTGTCATGTGGTTCAGAAGCGAATACCATGACTGCTCTAAGGAGATGTACAGCGCCTTCTTTCCCTTAAGCACCTCGTGGTATGCAATGTTAAAGCTCACTGAGGACTTCATTGAACCACTTGAACCGCAGATAAGGGTTATCGAGTTCTCTGGTACTCCCCCCTGGATCTGCTCGTCAAGCCCCTCTATGTACGTCCTTATCCTCTTTATGTCGTTCTTGCTCGAAATAAGCTTCTCCTCCATTTTCAAACCCCCTTTTAATTTGTATGAACAACGCTGGATATCCTTCCGTTAGCTGTGCATATAAGAACCTGCTCCTTAGAGCCTGTCAGCCTTGTAAGCCCCACAATGATGCCCTCTGTCTTAAGCTGCCATATCTTCTTGCCATGAAAGCCCCCGGGCTCAGAGGTCATAACATTACCGTAGCTGCCACTCTGCTGAACAACGCCGGAAACACCGGGCATGTAATCAAGCATAAATGCCCCTTCAGCCTCGAGTATGTATAGGAAGTGGTCAAATGACCCTGCAACAACCTCAAGCCTTCCATCGCGGTCTATGTCCAGCACAATGGGCGAGGAGGCAACCCAGAAGTCTGTTTCGAAACTCCATATCTTAGACCCCTCTGAATTCAGGGCGTATACGTTGTTATCACAGGATCCGAAAAAAACCTCTGGCTTAGAGTCATGATTTACATCTGCAGTGCATGCAGCCGAGCAGATTTTGCCCTCGCTCTTGTATGCCCACACCGGGTTTCCCCTGACATCCAATGCATAGAGGGTGTTGTCAAAAGAGCCAAAGAGTATGTTCTGCTCGCCCTTGCTCTTGAGGTCTACAAATACTGGCTCGGCTGTTATCTTATCCCCGGTGTCAAACTGCCAGAGCAGCTTTCCCCTTGGTGAGATAGAGATGAGTCTGCCGCTGTCAGTGCCTACAACAAGCTGGCCTGTTTTCGGTTCAAAGGCGGCCTTACACTCGATAGGCGATCCTGCATCAAGGCTCCATAGCAGCTTCCCCTTGTTGTTAAGGACGTATACCATTCCGTCAACGGCTCCAAAGACAATCTCTTGTTTGCCATCGCCATTGATATCGCATATTACTGGCTGGGCCCTTATAGCGTCACCTGCCTTAAAGCGCCAGAGCAGAGATGCGTTGCTCTTAACAGCAAACAGGAGGCCAGATTCAGAACCGAACACTACTTCACTTTCACCATCATCATTCAGGTCATCCACTGCTGGGCTAGTGACATTCCACGCAATCTCATCCTCTTTAAACATCATCTCAACATCGCTAACCTTATCCTTAGATTCCTGGGAGTTAAATGACCATAAAACATCGCCGCTTGGTCTCAGGGCATAGAGTATGCCATCCTTTGTTGGCACAAATATGTACTTATCATCTCCTCCCCTCTTAAGCGAGGCTACGATAGGGGCATTCATTATCCCTGCCTTTGCATCAAATGTCCACTCCTGCTCAATTCTGCCTACGCGCTCGCCAACAAGCCTCTTAAAGACCTCCTTTATCATCCTTCATCCCTTTTGACATTTTTATTTGGAGAGATGTATATAAATTTATCGCGGAGTTGTCTGTTGGCATGCCCGCATGGGAACCCGCATGGGAAGAGGCTCTAGCTGATTGCTGCCACAAGGTCGCCAAGGTAATGGGTTGCTGAGATAACGAGGATTGTGATAACTAAGTGTTCAATAATGACTCTGTGGGGTTCTATGAAGTGCGTCTGCAACTGCGATAATCAGGATTAACAGAACATAAACCGCTTGTTTAAATAATTTTGGGGTGTTGGCAGATGGGCTGCCTAGAACAGCAACCATTAAAAATAGATGGCTCTCCTCATAACCTGGGCCCGTGATGTAGTCCGGATAGCATAATCGGCTTCGGACCGATATACGAGGGTTCGAATCCCTCCGGGCTCGTTGGGGTTTAGATGACAGATACAACTCTCTGCTTTTTATTGAGGCAATGCAAAGGGGATGCTAAGCAGATCCTCCTCGGCCTTAAGAAGCTCGGTTTAGGCATGGGCAAGCTCAATGGCTTTGGGGGTAAGGTAAAGGCAGGTGAAAGCATTGAGGAGGCTGCTGTGCGCGAGCTTTACGAGGAAACTGGTGTAATGGCAACTCCAAGGGATATTACAAAGGTTGGAGAGATGGCATTCTTCTTCCCTGCGGTACCTGAGGAAGAGGGCTGGAATCAGCGCATGCACATATTCTTTGCCAATGAATGGGAGGGCGAGCCTGTTGAGACAGATGAGATGAGGCCAGAGTGGGTTGACATAAATAACATACCATTTGACAGGATGTGGGCTGACGATAGGCATTGGCTGCCTTTGATTCTAATAAATAAGCTGGTCAAGGGAAGCTTTGTTTTCAATGGTGATAACGAGTCAATAAGGCATTTTGTGCTGGACGAGGTTGAGGGCTTTGACTAAACCAGTTGCGCTGGTTTAGTAAAAGCCCTCATT
>PEYS01000034.1 GCA_002763335.1 Candidatus Woesearchaeota archaeon CG08_land_8_20_14_0_20_47_9
TAGAATAGCTTTGTAGCTGTTGTAATAATCAGGTTCTCGCGCACTCTGCTATTTAGCTTCATTTAAATAAGATGTGTACATCCTCGTTTTAAGGGAGTGGGATCCTAATACAAAGCAGTACAAACATATTTAAATAATCCCCGTTTCTCCTGCTTTTCATGGCACGCCTAAGGAAGTTTGCAGCCTACAGGAGGCTTGAGAGGCCATACACCAGGCTCTCAAAGTACAGGAAGAAGTCTTACATACGCGCATCCCCGAATATCAAGATAGTGAAGTTTGACATGGGGGATCCAAAGGGGAGCTTTGATACTAGACTCCACCTTGTGCCTAAGGCGAGCATTCAGATAAGGCAGGAAGCACTTGAGGCTGCAAGGCAGACAAGCATAAGGCTTCTTGAAAAGCAGCTCGGTAAGTCCGGCTTTCACCTGAAGATCAGGACATTCCCATTCCACATCCTGCGGGAGAATCCACTTGCATCAGGTGCTGGTGCAGACAGGATGAGCACAGGTATGGCAAAGTCATTTGGAAAGCCAATTGGCAGGGCATCTCAAGTAAAGGCTGGCAAGGAGTTGTTCACACTCAGCATTAATATGGAGCATCTGAACACTGGAAAGAAGGCTCTTGAAAGGGCGTCAAAGAAGATGCCGTGCGGGTTCTCTATTAGGGTTGAAGAGGCTATCAAGAGAGCGCCTCTTGCTATAGCATAGGAGGCAAGAACGATGGGTAGAAAATCACTGGAGCAGATCATTAAAACCGTCGGATTGGTTGCAGGTGCTGTAGTCGGTTGTGTAACCGGTGGGTATTTCGGTTACGTGTCGGGCACTGTAAATATCGAAAATGCTGAAGAATATTTCTCCGCACTAAAGTCCGTTATACCATATTACCCTGCAGTAGCAGCCGCGTGGTTAGCAATTCTCGGTGGTATTATTGGATACAGTTTAGCGGAAGATTTATCCAAATTATTCAGAGGCTACAATCAATCTAACGGCGCGTAAGGAAATTATTACTCTCGAGCTCAATTTATGCAACGCCGTATTGTAACGAAAATCTGCTGCTCGGGGCTATCCCCGACTTAAAAGTCGGGGCTTTACGCCCCTCGCT
>PEYS01000070.1 GCA_002763335.1 Candidatus Woesearchaeota archaeon CG08_land_8_20_14_0_20_47_9
AGTAGATCACAGCTTTGAGGTTTATAATGACAATTTTGATATAACAGGAAATTTGACGATAGGAGCTTGGGTGAGTAGAACCGTTGCCAGTAACACATTTAATATATTTACTAAGACAGGTACAATCGCCTATCTGAGGCTCGGGCCATTAAATAGAGCTGAATGGATACTAAATGCTTTAAATGGAACTAGACCAAGTGTAGTTGGTGGGAACTACACATCTTCAGCCTGGATGTTTGTTGTTGGTGTCTATGAGTATCGTAGCAGTGGAAATTTCAACACAATAAAGTTGTATGTCAATGGTGAAGAGATAGCAAATACAACTAATGTAGGAGGACCACTAAATAATTCTGATTACCCATTAATTATACGTCAAAACATGTCCCTCTCAACAGGAGGTTACATCGACGACCCATTCATCACCGCCGAAGCCCTTGATGCAGCAACCATTAAATCAATGTACGAGCACGGCAAGAGAGCACTTGCAAGCCACGCAGGAAGCGATGACAGGCAAAAGCTGCAAGGCAGCAGCAGCCAAGTAAACTCTGTAACCGTAGATGAGACAGGCGAGTTTGCCTATGTCGGCACAGACTCAGGCATGAACAAGCTCGATTTGAAGTCTGACACGGTTGTTGATTATTGGGCTTATGCATCGCAGGATGCTGTTTCTGTTGCATCAGGCACCCTTGCATTTGCTAATGATAGTATGCTCTCAGTTATTGATTATGGCAGGCAGAAGGGCTTGCTTGTGTCTGGATTCACAAACTTCAGCTCTGGAGGCTCTGGCATGGGGACTGCATTGTTGTATAACGCTAGTAGGATTAACCTCAGCTATGGCAGCCTAAGCCTGTGGTTTAAGCCATTCTGGAGCAACGACAGCACAACACACTACCTGCTCTCTGCAGATACTACAAGCGGGAACTTCAGCATTGCAAAGCAAGGCAACTGGCTAAACTTCAGCGATGGAAACAACAGTGCAACCATAACAATACTCAACATAACGCCTCACAACTGGCATCACATTGCTGCGTCTTGGGATAGCAGC
>PEYS01000022.1 GCA_002763335.1 Candidatus Woesearchaeota archaeon CG08_land_8_20_14_0_20_47_9
GAAGGATAATCATTCTATTTATGGGAGAGCGCACATCTTATTAGGGCTGCCTTTACACCCTGGTGCCTGGCCTCTATGCCATTGAGAATTCCTAGCAGGTCAGAATCAAGCCTGCTATGCTTTGGGTAACCTGCTTTTGTTACTATTCCATTGATCTTCATAAAGCAGTCAATCTCTGATCTGAAAAAGCCTGCAAGTGGAGCTATCATCACGCTGCCCTTTAAGCAGCCTGTAAGCCCTTTATGCCCTGCCTCCTTGTTTGAGATCAGACCAGCTAGGAATGCGATGATCACGTCATCAGCAGTTAGAGGTAGTATGACTACCTCTGCCTTATCCCTGCCTTTAGGCTCTAGTCTCCTGGTTCTCAGCCTTCTGCCTATAATCCTCCCTACTCTTATCCTCTTGTTAAACCTCTGCCTTAGTTTTTTTACAAAAAGGCTGATAAGCCTAGATGCAGGGCTCTCGTTGTCGATGAGGACTGCATGCCTGTTAATCAGATCTGCTGGGGGCAGCTCATGGTGCATGCGCTTCTCAAATAATGAGGCGAAGCATTCTGAGCAGAATCTGTCATTTGTAAGCTTGAAAACAGGCTTTACGTCCTTACACCTGCTGCATCTTGCACCGCCTTTTCCTGCTGACTTCATACGATAAACCCGATTCTGAACAACACCCATGATTGTAAATCATTTTAAAGTAGCAAAAAGCAAAAACTTAATATAGGAGTTGTGCATAAACCTTATTATCTTTGATTGGGGGGATGAAACCAAGGTGATGATCGTTGAGGATAGTTATATTAATATTATTTGTTTTGCTGACGGCTCTTGTTGTGTACGCTGAAGAGGAGGCGCGTGCTGTTCTTCTCTTCAACATAAACGACAACAGCAGCCCTGAAGATACTGATAACGCAACAGGGGAGGCAATTGCAGGCAACACCCCTGCAGTGGAAACACCTGCAGAGGAGATTGTGAAGCTTAGCAGGGCAGATCTTGCCAGGCTTTCAGATGACTGTGCCCTAAGGTTTGAGTGTGAGAAGCGCGATGATGGACTCTACAGATTCGGCTGCTACTATGATGCTGAAGCAGGCGGGTGCAGGTGCTTTGCAGGGAGCCTTGAGGACTGTGACATCTCAAGAAGCTCGCTTAAAGAGCCCGCGGCTACAGAAGAGGGGAATGCAAGCGGTAATGTAACAGATATTGTAGGGGCAGTCAGTGCAGAACTAGAGGAGGCTAGGGCGCCTAGCTATATGAGGCGCGTAACCGCGATGGTGATAAGAGGCCCTGCAGTCAAGAGAATTGGAGCTGCCATTGTTATCCTGTTCTTAGTGATTATAGGCTCTGTATGGTTCTATAACCGGGATACGGAGTATAACGACTACCATAAAGCCAGAAGGTTTCATAAGGCTGCTGAGGAGGCCTATGAGCATAACAACCCGAGGCTTGCGAAGAAGTACTACAAACTGGCTGAGGAGTTCAGGGGGCGTGCAGCCCAAAAGGGAAAAGGCTGATGAGACGGTGAAACAAATGCAGTGGTTTGAAAAACTCGATTTTTATGACAATCCCTTCAGCATCGACACTGATATTGAGGATGAGCTCATAGGTGTGGATGACATACTAGATGAGCTTTACTACAGGGTCGAGTCTGGGAGCATCGTCTTTTTAGAGGGGCAGGCAGGCACTGGAAAGACCGCTGTGCTTAAGAAGGTGATCGGCAGGTTTATGGGCAGTAAGCAGGTCATATTCTTTGATTGCAAGGAGATACCTGACAAGAGGCTGAACATCGAGAGGCTGATGTTTGAGAGGTACGGGACAATAGGCAAGCTTCTGAGGCTAACGCCTAAGAATATGATCCTCCTCCTTGATAATGTGCCTGCCCTGTCAAAAAAGAACACTGAGAGGGCTAAGTTCTTTTTTGATCAGGACTTCATAAAGGCTATTGTGCTCACAGGCAAGAGCTACTCGAGGCTTTCGATGAGTGAGGGTATAAAGGAACGCATCGGCAGCCGTGTTATAAAGCTTAGGAGGCTAACCCCTGAGCAGGTTGTAGAGCTGGTAAACTACCGCCTTGGCGACGCCAAGCTTATGAACGAGGAGACAGTAAAAACTATCTTCAAGCGATCAAGAGGCAACCTGAAGCGCTTCCTCGAGTACTGCGATATGGCTTGCCAGATCGCTGTTAACTCCAAATCAAAAAGGGTTAAAACAAAGCACCTGAAAAAGCTCTTCGGTGGTGGAGATGAGTGAAGTCTGGTATCAGAAACTGGGTTTTTACAACAACCCCTTTAGCATAAAGCCTGCTGCATTCTATGATGAGACCATCGGCTATAATCTCGATGACCTCTTCAAGCTCATAAACAACGGCGAGCTCGTGTTTATCGAGGGAGAGTACGGAAGCGGGAAGACAACAATACTCAAGCACGTAATCAAGCGCTTCGGGGGCAAGGGCAAGGTCGTATACTACAGCTACAATGTAACAGAGCGCGGCATGGACATGAAGGGTCTCCTCTCAGGGGGCCAGGGCTTCTTCAGCCGCGTGTTAAAAAAGATGCCCAATGATATGATACTCCTTCTTGACGAGACGCTAAAGATGAACAAGCGCGACTGCGCTAACATACTGGGGTATAAAAAGGCTGGTAACTTCAAGTCAGTGGTCTTTGTCGGCCCAGACTTCAAGGAGGCAGGGTTATCTGACGAGCTTGCAGCAAGGGTGAGGAAGAACAGGATTAAGCTCAGGAAGCTAAAGGCATCGGATGCTGTTCTGCTTGTCAGGCGCAGGATCGGTAATCTGCCCTTGATATCAGACAGCATGATAAGGATGATCTACAGGTTTGTAGGCAGGAATCCTAGGAGGCTTCTTGAGGCATGCGAGGATGTCTGCAGGTTCGCTGTTGAACGCGGGGATAGCAAGGTAAGGAAGGCCCACATAACAGCTGTTGTTCACGCCTGGGAGGAGCCTAAAAAGAGGGCAAAGAGGATTGAAAAGCCTCTTGTGCTTGAAGCACCAGTACCTTCATCAGCAGCACCTGCGGAGGCAGAAGAACTAGGAGCAGGACTAAGGAGAGGAGCAATAGAACATGAACCAAGGCCAGAAGAGGGGCTTATGCATGGCAGGCCAGCTGTAAAAATCCTCGAGCCAAAGGTTGAAAAGGGCGTGAAGAGAGAGCCTGTAAAAGAAAAGGCGGTGAGCCAGAAGCAGTTTTTAATTGACGAGGACATACTGGAGATCAGGGAGGAGGAGCCTGCTGAAACAGGCTACAATGTCAAAGAGGTCACGCTTGAGCACGGGCAGGGCATTAAAGGGCGTTCTGAGTTTAAACCAGCAGGGGAGCCAGCTCCGGCAGAAAAATCAGAGAAGCCAGAGAAGCGAGAGAAGCACAAGGCTGCTAAGAAGTCAGGCACAAAAAAGGGAGAGGAGAGGAAAAAGAGATTCAAGAAGGTCAGGGTAAACAACGAGTACGAGGTTTATGATTTTGAGGACGAGTTTTTTTAGGTAAAAATTCAGTGGACCCGGTTATGGCATCATGCTAAGCAAGAGTTCTGAAGTATACACCCTTTACGATTATTTTATTTACCCGGAAAAATCCAGCCACCCATGGCTGCAGACGGACATTTTGCTCAGCAAAGCCTCGCAAAATGTCCTGCTCGGCATCCCGAAGGGAGCAACCCCTGCCGAGCCTGCGCCATGGCTGGATTTTTCCGACAAAGGTTTTGTTCTTTAGCAGGGAGGTGGGTGGGGGACGGCAGGGTCGGAGTAATTAATAGAAAACTTTGAATATAAATAATCCCCAGTAAGATACCTCCTCGAGGATTTTTGTTACTCAGCCCCACCCAATCTCTGCATTGGGCTTCCGCCCTGGCCACCCCCGCCAATCGATAGCGTGAAAGGCACAGTAGGCCAACCAGAAGCCATCTAGCACCCCCAGAAACTCGAGTCTCAAGCTTCATTACTGAGTACACAAGACTGTCCAATCCTCAGAGAGTAGCAACTGCCCTAACAAGCGATGAGAAGAAGTGATACCCGTCAAACGGTGGCAATGGGATCATGTTGAATATGAATAGGAAGAGGTTGATCTGCCTTGTTATTATCAGGGCAATCCTGTGGCTGTTTTTCTTTATCCTTTTTGTTTTCAGGAGGTATGATGCTGCTAGGAATAGCAGGAGGTTTGTGCCTGGGCCTGCAAAGGCTACAATAGCATTCTGCAGGGGTGTCAGCAAGCCCCCGGGATACTGTACGTAACCTGGCACAAAGAAGATAAAGCCAACCCTCATAAGCTTCAGCAGCACCCCTATGAAGAGCCAGGTGTATGCTGCGTGGAAGGTTGCGTGCACGCCGAAGGCCATTGCAGCAAACTTATGGCCCATCTCATGGAGTATGACTGCAGGAGCTGTCACTGCTGCTGCAAAGCCAAGGTCTCTAAAATCAAAACCCCTTCTTGGCTTTAATGGATCGTAGTCATCTGGCTCTGGCTTTCTGAATATCCCTGAGAATATGAATCCTATGGCCAGGGTCATTATTACCAGGTCTATTAGCTCATATATGCTGATCATGGTGCTCAGGGATTTTAAATAGTATTTAAGGGTTACTTAAGATTGTTGGTTATTACAGTAGATCCGAAAGTTGAAGCACGTTTGGTAGAAGCCGACGTCATCAAAATCTCGCCCGCCATGCGCGAGGGGCGAGCATGCCCCCCGCTTGTTTTGTGCGGGCGAGATTTTGACGCTTTCTGCTGCAATGATTTAAGGCCCCACCCAATCTCTGCATTGGGCTTCCGCCCTGGCCTCCCCCGCCCATCGATAGCGTGAAAGGCGCAGTAGGCCATCTAGGAGCCATCTTGCACTCTAATTAGACATCATAGCACCCAGAAATCTTGGAGTTTAGGAAGATTTCACTCTCGAATCTGCTGTCTAAGGCATAATCTTTTAAATGACCGTCTGCCGCCATTGATGGCTGGATTTTTCCGACAATACATTTATTCTCATGGCTCATGTCTCAAATCTCAAGACTGAAAACTGAAAGCTCAAGACTGGAGGCTGATGACTCAAGACTGAAAACTGAAAGCTCAAGACTGGACTCTGATCTCTCGCCTCTCAAGACTCTTTCAGCTTCGCCTGCGCAGCAGCAAGCCTCGCTATGGGGACGCGGTATGGGCTGCATGAGACATAGTCCAGGCCAGTTCTGTGGCAGAACTCCACTGAGCTGGGCTCTCCGCCATGCTCGCCGCATATCCCTATCTTTAGGTTCTGCCTTGTCTTTCTCCCCTTCTTGACTGCTATCCTTACAAGCCTGCCCACCCCATCCTGGTCTAGGACTGCAAATGGGTCCTTCTCAAGCAGCCCCTTATCCAGATAGTGCCTTATGAATCTGCCTGCATCATCCCTGCTGAAGCCGAGGGTTGTCTGCGTGAGGTCATTAGTGCCAAAGGAAAAGAACTCTGCGTGCTCTGCAATCCTATCTGCAGTCACGCATGCCCTCGGAAGCTCGATCATCGTGCCTACCGCATACTTTAGCTTAA